>DASUPH010000118.1:0-13659 GCA_036276275.1 Candidatus Limnocylindrales bacterium | reverse complement strand
ACGATCCGCGCCGGACGGATCCGGGCGTGGATCGGTTTCGGATGGGTCGACGGGGAATATCGCGCCGTGATCGACAAGACACCGATCCCGGCCTATCTCAAGGCGATCGGGAAGAAGGTCGCCCGGCCGGTCGTGGACGCGGCGTTCCTGCGCGACAAGCGCGGCCGGATCGTTGGCGCGGCAGGCGATCATGCCGGTCGTGCCCTCGACGTCGGTACGACGTCGGCCCGGATCGCCGCCGCTCTCGAGGCCCGTGCCAGCGGGGTGCCGGCGCCCGCGGCCGTCAAGCTCAACCTCGTCGCCGTGCTCCCGAAAACGACCACCGAGGAGGTCGCGAGGACGGCACCGATCATGTACAAGGTGGGTGGCTGGACGACCTACTACAAGGTCGCCGCCCACAATGGCTTCGGGGCCAACATCAGCGTCCCAGCCCGCTACCTCAACGGGACGGTCGTCAAGCCCGGTCAGCTGTTCGACTTCTGGGGCGGCCTCGGCGAGGTGAGCTTCCGGACTGGCTACCGTCTCGGTGGCGCGATCGTCGGTGGCCATTCGGTCGAAGGCAGGGCGCTCGCCGGCGGCATCTGCGCGGCCTCGACGACCCTGTTCAACGCAGCCCTCCGGGGCGGCTTCGAGATCGTCAGCCGGCAGCCACACTGGTACTACATCACCCGGTATCCGCTCGGCCTGGACGCGACCGTATCCGGCTCGCAGTCGATGCGGTTCCGGAACGACACCGCCTTCCCGGTCCTGATCCGGGGCTTTGCCTCGCCCGGCATGGTCCGGTTCGAGATCTGGTCCGTCCCGAACGGGCGGACCGTCAGCCTGAGCCGGCCGCAGGTCAGCAACGTCGTCCCCGGCGCGGACAGCGTCGTCCGGACGACAGCGCTGCGGAAGGGAACGTCGGAGCGGATCGAGTGGCCGGTCGATGGCAAGGACGTGGTCGTGACCCGGACGGTCCGCGATGCGAGCGGCCGCGTGATCCACCACGAGACGTACGTGTCGCACTACCACCGGATGATCGGCATCAACCGGATCGGGATCGGCTAACCCGGGCGGAGGCGGCCCCCGCCTCGGTCGCCCGACGCGGGCGCGCTACGATGAGGGTCGCGCCCCCGTAGCTCAGTGGATAGAGCGCAGCCGTCCTAAGGCTGGCGTCGGCGGTTCGAATCCGTCCGGGGGCGCCACACCTGCACGCTGCGTTCCGCGGCTTCGGCGGCCGCTGATCCTCCTCCCGAAAGTGGCGAGTACGCTCCTCGCATGCCAGTGGACACCGATTGCCTGTTCTGCAAGATCGTCGGGGGGGAGATGCCGGGGACGATCATCGACTCGGACGAGCTCACCGTGAGCTTCATGGATGTCAACCCGGTGACGCGCGGGCACGCGCTTGTCGTGCCGCGCAACCACTCGCGGGACCTCCACGAGATCGGCACCGAGGACCTCGCCGCGGTGACGCTCGCCGGGCAGAGGCTCGCCGCGCGCGCCCGCGACGCGCTCGGGGCCGACGGGGTGAACCTCCTCAACTTCTGCGGGCGTGCAGCGTGGCAGACCGTATTCCACTTCCACCTGCACATGGTCCCTCGCTACGTCGACGACCCGTTGCGCCTTCAGTGGGTCCCGGGACCCGGCGATCCCGACGAGATCGCCGCCGCCGCCGAGCTGCTGAAGGGCGGCCGCGACGCCGACGCGTAACACTCGGGGGCGTCTGGCCCAGGGAGGAAGCGATGTTCCTGTTCAAACGGAAGCCGAAGGACGAGGAGCCGGTGGACCTGGAGGCACGCTCGCCCGAGTCGGGCCTCAAATACAAGGACATCGCGCTCCTCGGCCAGATGCTGCAGCAGGGGGCGGACCTGAATCAGCCTCGGCACGCTCTCTATTACCTGTACTTCAACAGTCGTGACGCCGCCGAAGCCGGGGCGGGCGACGGACGCGCGGCCGGATATTCATGCGAGATACGCGATCCACTCGAGGCGTACCCGGGTCAATGGTCGGTCGTCTGCGAGCGAAGCGACGCGGTGCTGGATGTCCCTGGTGTCCGACACGCCGACGACCTGTTCCAGGGGATCGCGGACCGCCTCAAGGGCGAGTTCGACGGCTGGGAAGCGGCCGTTCAGGACGCGGCGCCGCGAACGTGACCGTTCCTGACCGACCGACCGCGCACGCTGGCTCGGACGCAGCAGGGGTGAGGATCATGGGCGAGTTCGAGACAATCGAGACGGGCGGCGCGACGGCCCGCGTGTATGTGGCAGGCGATGTCCGACCCGGTGCGGCCGGCGTCGTCGTCCTCCACCCGTGGTGGGGCCTCAACGACGACGTCATCGCGTACGTCGAAAGGCTCGCGGCCGAGGGCTACGCGATCGTTGCCCCCGACATGTTCGGGGGCGAGGTCGCGACCGGGATCGATGACGCGGACCGGCTGTCCAGCGCGATGACCGAGGAGGTCGGCAAGGCGATCACGCTCGCCGCGGTCGACCGGCTCGCCGAGCGGCTCGGACCGGACGCGCCGCTGGCGGCGCTCGGGTTCTCGTTCGGCGCCGCCTGGTCGATCTGGGCACCCACCGAGCGCGATCGCGTCCTCGCCACGGTCGTCTACTACGGGACCTGGGTCGGGTCAGTGCTGGGCCGGGCGAAGGTGCCGGTCCTGGGCCACTTCGCCGAGGATGACCCGTACGAGGACGCGGAGACCGTGGCGGCGCTCGAGCAGGGCCTCAAAGACGCCGGACGCGACGTCACGATCCATCGCTATCCGGGGACCGGCCACTGGTTCGCCGAGCCGTCCCGGGATGCCTACCGGGCCGCGGCCGCCGACCTCGCCTTCGAGCGGACCGTCGCCTTCCTGCGGAGTCACCTGCAAGCGGCCCGGCCCGTTGGACCGTCCTGACTAGCCGGCGTCCACGACGCAGAAGCGGTTGCCCTCGGGGTCCGCGAGGATGACGTAGTCCGCATCGGGCGGGCGCTTGTCCCAGTGGACCTCGGTCGCACCGAGCGCGAGGAGACGCGCCACCTCCCGGGCCTGGTCCTCGGCGTAGAGGTCGAGATGGATGCGCGGCGGGATGTGGACCTCGGAGCGGACCCGGTCGAGCGACAGGTTTGGTCCGTCGCCGTCCCTCGGTCGCAGCAGGACGAAGTCATCGTCGGTCGGACCGTCGCGCGGGACGTAGTCGAGCGCCGCCGCCCAGAACGCCGACTGGCGCTGCAGGTCGTCGACGCGGAGGACGATCGAACCGACCCGGATCATCGAGCCAATGGTAGCGGGCGAGCACGAGCCACCTGAACCGGCGCCGCCGACTACCACGTGCTCCCGCGGAAGGCCCGCAATGGCTGGCTGCTCGTGGCCAGCCTCTTCTTCTACACCTGGGGCGCCGGCTGGATCGTCCTCGTCCTGATCGCGTCGATCGGCTGGAAAACCAATCTGACGGACTGCGAGCGGGTGCTGAGGCCGCTGCTCCAGCCGTAGGGCGAGCGCTCTGCTCAGGGCGCAGTGGCCGCGGGCGACGGGCCGACAGGCGCGGTGGCCACCGCCGAAGGACCGGTCGGGACGGGACCGGTGGCGACCTCGTTGATGGCCACCGGCAGCGGACCGAACCGGATGAGCGCCGCAAGCTCGTGCGGGTCGATCTCCCCGGCGGGAGACGTGATCTGGATGATCCCATCGCGAATCGCCTCGTTGATCATCGGCGCCACGACGACCTGCCGATCGAAGGTGATGGCGACGAACGAGCCGATGTGGGCCGCGGTGTAGTCACCGAACTTCGTGCCGCCGCTTCCCGTGAGCGTGATGTTCAGGGTGGGCGTCCCGTTCTGGTCGTCGACGCCCACGGACGATCCCGCGATCTCGCTGCTGTCGAGCAGCGCCGGGTATTTCGCCGGATCGAGTGGGGTCCCGCGCTCGACCAGGTCATCGACGGGAACGAACTCGACGTGGGCGGTCTGGCCGACCAGTCGCCGGATCGCGTCGGGGTCGTCGAGGGACGGCAGGTCGACGACGATCCGGGACTGGTCGTCAGTGGCGACGCGGGCCCCGACCAGACCGGTCGCGTCGATCCGCTGCTGGATGATCGAGACCGTGTCCGCGAGGACGGCGGCGTCGAGCGGCATCTTCGCGGTCCATTGAGGCTGGTACGTGAGCCGGACCGCGCCGCCGGTCGACGGCACCGCGGTCGGCGATGGCCCCTCGATCGGAAGCGGGCTGGGCCCGCGAGACCCAACGGCGACGGCGACGGCGCCGCCGACCAGCAGGACGGCCGCGACGGCGAGCGCTCCCCATGGTCGCCGCCCGGAACCCGCGCGCCGGTCGCGGCCCGCCCCGCCAACGAGCGGAACGTTCGGGACCTCGATCAGGTGATCCAGGAGCCGCTCCGGCGTCGCGGGAAGGGATCCGTGGCGGAAGGCGTCGCGAAGCCGGGTCTCGAGCTCGTCGTTCATCGTGGCGCCTCCGTTCGCTCGCCCACGAGAGTGACCCGGAGTCGCCCCAGTGCTCGGTGGAGACGGGACTTCACCGTCCCGAGCGGCCACTCGAGGCGCTCGGCGATCTCGTCGAGCGGAAGATCGGCCCAGAAGCGAAGGACGACGACGATCCGCTCGTCGGCGGTCAGGCGATCGAGACCGGCCAGGATCGCGTCGCGTTCGAGGAAGGCCTGGAAGGGGTCGCGTCCGGCCGGATCGACGTCCGGCGCCAGCGGGATGAAGCGGACGGTGCCCCGGCGGCGCAGACGGTCGCGGCAGCCGTTGACGACGATCCGATCGAACCACGGGCCGAACCGGGTGGAGTCACGAAGGCCATCGAACGACTGCCAGGCGATCGCGAGGGCGTCCTGGACGGCGTCCTCGGCCTCGTGCGAGCTGGCGAGGAGGAGGCCCGCCATCCGGTAAGCCCGGTCGAGAGCGGGCCGGGCTGCCCCCAGGAATCGCTCGCGCCGCTCGGCGTCGGCCGTCTGGGCGCGGGCGTTGGATGTCGCTCGATCGGTCACGGTCGCGGTCAACCATCCCATGTCGACCGTCCAGACGAACGACGATGACGAAAGGTTCTTCGGTTTCAACGACCGCCGGCCGCTACCAGGGCCGGCAGCTCCAGGTCAGCTCGCCGGAGATCGACGACGGCCACGCCTTCCCGACGGCGATCGCCGCCGACGATTGGGCCTCAGGCATCTTGTCCGGGATCAGCCGGGGCAGACCGTCGAACGCCAGCCGACCGGACGCGTGATCGGCGCTCACCCCGGAGAGGAGCACGGGCCCGCTCCAGGAGGGTTGGATTGAATCCTCGGGCAGGTCGCCCGCGTCGATGAAGAACTCGGCGGTGACGGGCTCCGAGGACGCGACCGGCAGGTACAGCGACGCCCGCAACGTGCCCGGACCGAGCTCGCCGAGGTCGAGCGCCGCGATCGCCACGACCGTCCTACCGTCCGGGTCGGACTGGCAGTCCGCCGTACCGCCCTTCGTGGCGACGAACGACAGGTCGCCCGGGTCGAGACGGAGTACGGTCTCGCCCGATGCCTGCAGGATCACGGCGTCGCGGTACACGCCACCGGTGGCGGCCGCGGTGGCGCCTCCACCGATCGCTCCCCCTGCGAGCAGGCCGGCAGCAGCGAGCACGGTCGCGATCGCCTGGCTGAGGTGGCCGTGTCGAAGCCTGAGCGCGACGAGGCCCATCCCCCCGAGCCCGATCACCCCCATGCCGAGGAGAACGATCACGACGCCCGCCCCCAGCACGCTGAGGCCGCCCTGGCTGAACGCGTAGGCGACCGAGCGGCCGCTTAGGACGCCGATCACGAGTGCGGCGCCCGCGACAACCACGAACCACGGCCGTCGCCACGTGACGGTCGATCGCGACCCGCTCCAAGGGACCGAACCGGGGATCTGGGCGGGCTGGCCGACCGGACCGCCGATCCCGGCCAGCACGTTCGCCATGATGATCATGATCGCGATCGCGCCGGCGATCCCGGCCACGACGGGCGCGAAGGCGAGGAGTCCATCGAGGAGGTTGCCGGCGGGCTCGGTGAACGAACCGCCGGTCGTCCCCTCGGGCGTCGCTCCCAGCACGGGAACGGGCAGCGCGATCGCGACGAGTGCGGCAGCAAGCGGGAGCCATGCGCGCGACGTCGCGCCTCGGATCCGGCGAATCGAGGACATCTGGTCTCTCCATCGTGCGCGGCGTCGCGGTCGCGCCGTACGCATGCACGACGCATGGGCCGGACCGATGTATCGGGCTTCGCCGCAGGTGTCGGCGACTTGACGCCGTCGAAACGGGTCGACGGTCACCCGCCGGCGCGGCCCGGTCGATCGAGGACGGCGTCGAGCTGGGGTGCGTGTTCCCGCTTGTGGCCGTACATCGTGTAGACCAGCAGGTCGTCGAGCGAGTACTGAGGGCCGTACCACGGGATCGTCCCGACGGTGGGCCAGACCTCGGCCGGAACCCGCGCAGCCAGCGTCATCGTCAACCGGTGGGCGTCGCGCAGCTCGGCGACCACCTGCTCGACCGGCCAGTCCCGCCGGATGGCGGCCTGATCGTCGTTGAACGTCGCCGGCGACACCGCCCGCAGGTTCGTGGCCGGCGTCTCGTCGGTGAACGTGGCCATGACCTCGGCGAAGCGGACCTCGAAGGCTCCGAGATGGCCGACGAGGTCCTTCGTTGTCCAGACGCCGAGGGCGATCGTCGTCCAGTCGTCCGGTCGCAGACGATCGATCAACGAGTCGATCGTCTTCTGGCCGTAGCCCATCATGTCGAGCGGGTTCACCGCGCCAGCCTACGCCACGCGCGTCACGACTCCGTCACGCGCCGGCTGGCACCCGTTGACCGTCGACCCAGTCGCCGACGACGCGGTCGAGCACCGGCAGCGGCATCAGGCCCGACCCGAGGACCGTGTCGTGGAAGGCCTTGATGTCGAACGCCTCGCCGAGGTTCGTCTCGGCCTCGCGGCGCATCCGCTGGATCTCGAGTCGGCCGATCATGTAGGCGAGCGCCTGGGCCGGCGTCACGGCGTAGCGGTCGATCTCCGGGACGATCTGGGACGTCGTCATCGGCGAGTTCTCGGTCATGTAGTCGATCGCCTTCTGGCGGCTCCAGCCGAGCGCGTGCATGCCCGTGTCGACGACGAGCCGGCAGGCCCGCATCGAGTCGGCCTCGAGCATCCCCATCCGGTCGAGAGGGGTCGAGTAGAGGCCCATCTCGTCGGCGAGACGCTCGCTGTAGAGGCCCCAGCCCTCGCCGTAGGCCGCGATGAACGCCCGCTTCCGGAACTCCGGGATGGAGGTCAGCTCGGTCGAGATCGCGAGCTGGAGGTGATGACCGGGGATCCCTTCGTGATACGAGGTCGCCTCGATCTGGTAGCGGCCCCAGCCGGTCGGGTCCGCCGTGTTCATGAAGAACACACCGGGGCGGCTGCCGTCCTTGGCCGGCGGGAAGTAGAACGCGATCGCCCCCGACTTGACCTCCTCGACCTCGCAACCTGCCTTCGGCAGGATCCCGAACCAGTCGCCCATGGCGGCCGTCGCCTTGGCGAGGGCGGTCTTCGAGGCCGTCACGACGTCGGCGCCGTTCGTGTGGTGGAGGGCGGGATCGTCGCGAAGCCGACTGAAGATCTCCTGGAGATCGGACGTTCCGAGGACCTCCGGGCCGAGCTCGCGGTATTCGCCGGCCAGCTTCTCGATCTGCTCCAGCCCGATCTCGTGGACCCGCTGGGCCGACAGGTCGAGCGTCGTGTGGTAGCGGACCATCCGCTCGTACGCGTCCCGGCCGTCGGCGAGCCACACGAGGCCGACGTGCTCGTCGGATCGGGCTTCCGGCCGGACATCGTCGCGGAGGACATCCCGATAGCGCGCCATCGCCGGCCGAACCTCGGTCTCGATCACCCTGCGAAGACGTGCCCGCCACGCCTCGGGGTCCGCGACGCCCGTCGGCTCTGCGGTTTCGAGCAGGGGATCCTCGGCGATCGGTGCCGCGAGCCAACGATCGATCTGGGCGACGGTGTCGTCGACGGCGAAGGCAGCCGGCGTGCGGTTGTGGGCAACTCCTTCGAGCGAGCGATCGGCGAGATCCCGGAAGTGCTTGGCCATCGACTCGACCTTCGCGATCATCGCTTCGGCTACCGCGGCGTCCCGGATCGGGAACTTCGGCATGTAGACGGGCAGCCCGGCGACGGGTCCGAAGATGGGATCGACGCCGAACTCGTTGAAGCGGGCCTCCAGGACGTCGGCGTTGCGCGCGGCGTCGAACACGATCATCTCGCGGGTGATCGCGTCCTGCGCCGACAGGCCCTCGGCCGGGATCGCCTCCGCTCGAGCCGCGAACTCGCGGCGGCGAAGGATCTCCTCGTCCTCGCCGGCCCGACTCACGTCGTCGAACAGGTCCGCGTGCTCGTAGTTGCCCATGATGTGGCCCCAGGTGGGCCAGGCCGACAGGAGATAGTCGAAGTACTCCTGGGCGAGGGCGTTGACGTCGTCGGGCACGGCCTGGAACCTCCCCTGTGCGCGCCACCGCGCGCGTGTCGCGTGACTGGATGCGAATGCTACGCGCGTTGCCGGGCCGGTTGCCGAGCGCGGTCGGGTGGGGGACACTCCGAGGATGCCGGACCTGGCCGTTCATCCACTGGTCGAGCAGCTCCGATTCACGAGGGCCGAATTCCGCCGCGCGCTTCGCGGTGTGCCGGCCGCCGACGCCGTGCGCCGCCTCGAGCCGATGAACTCGATCGGCTGGATCGTCGCCCACATGGCCTGGCACGAGCAACGGCTGTGGCTGTTCCGGGCCCAGGGCGTGACGCTCAGGCCCGAGCTGCTCGAGATCGCCGCGTACGGCGGACCGCCGACGACGCCGCCACTCGGCCGGATGCTCGCCGCGTGGAAGGCGGTGACCGAAGCGGCCGACTCGTGGCTGGAGCAGCTGAAGGCCGGGGACCTCCTCGACGATCTCGGAGGGCCCAAGCCGGCACCGAAGGTTGGCAACGGGCTCCAGCGGGTGACCTACCACTACTGGTACCACACGGGCGAGATCCTCTCGATCCGCCAGATGCTCGGGCACCGCCGCCTGCCGGAGTATGTCGGCGACATCGACGACGAGGCGCCGTACCGGGTGGTCTGACGCGACGGTCCGGCAGGCGCGGCTATCCTTCGCCGGTGACCCGCGTCCGGATCCCCGAAGAGGTCCTGTCCGCCGCCCACGCTCGGTCCGCGGCAAGGGCCGCCCGGAACTGGGCCGAGGCGGACCGCATCCGCGGCGAGATCGAGGCGGCCGGCTGGAAGGTCGTCGATCGAGGAGTCGACTTCGCGCTCGAGCCCGCCCGGCCGCCGACGATCGAGGATGCCGGCCACGTCCGCTACGGCGCCAGTGCCGACGTGCCGGATCGCCTCGCGGAGGCGCCCGTCGGGATCGCCACGGTCGTCGTCGTCGCGACGGACTGGCCGGCTGACCTGGAGCGTGCGCTCGCAGCGCTCGCAGCGCACGCGCCCGAGGGGACGTCGATCGTCGTCGTGGCGGACGCGCCGTCGGACGACCAGGAGGCGGGCCTACCACCCGGCCGTGATGGCCTCGAGATCGTCCGGACGAGCCAGCGACTCGGCAGCGCGGCCGCGATCAACATCGGGATCCGCCGTGCGTCCGGGTCCATCGTGATCGTCGTCGACACCAGCGTCGAGCCGACCGGCGACATCGTCACGCCCCTGGTCGCCGCACTGGACGACCCGACCGTCGGCGTCGTCGGCGGCTTCGGCATCGTCAGCGCGGACCTCCGCTCGTTCGAGGACGCCCCGGCCGGTGACGTGACCGCGGTCGAGGGGTACGCGATTGCCTTCCGACGCACCGACGCCGTGGCCCGCGGCCCGCTCGACGAGCGGTTCCGCTTCTATCGCAACCTCGACATCTGGTGGAGCCTCGTCCTCCGCGACGAAGGCGAGGGGACGGCGCCACGCCGGGCCGTCGCCGTGGCAATCCCGGCCACCCGGCACGATCATCGCGGTTGGTCATCGCTGCCGGACGACGAGCGCGACCGGCTGAGCAAGCGCAACTTCTACCGGATCATCGACCGGTTCGGTCACCGCCGCGATCTCGCGAGCGGCTGAGCGTCTGCCCTTCGGGTCCGTCGACCACCGCGTAGCCGAGCTCCGCCAGGCGGGAGCGGAGGCGGTCGGCCGAGGGGTAGTCGCCCGCGGCCCGAGCCGCGGCCCGTTGCGAGAGCATGGCGGTGACGTCGGCCGGGAAGTCGTCAATGGCCGTCGAGACGGGCGGCAGACGATCCAGGCCCAGCCCGAGGACGAAGTCCGCGTCGAGGACCAGCCAGCGCCGTTCCTCCGCTGGCAGGTCCGCCCGGAGCGCCTCCCGTACGACGGCCAGCGCCGTCGGCAGGTCAAGATCGTCGTCGAGCGCCGCCGCGAACCGGTCGTGGAGCGCCCGGCCGGCAGGGGAGAGGGGAGCGCTCGGCGTGTGCGCCCGGTCCGTCAGGTCGCCCGCAGAGCCGTCGCCGTTGCCGGCCACGCCCTCGTTCGTGCCGATGGGGCGGTCGGCGGCCGCGCCGGCCCGCAACGGCACCGGCGCCGCCCAGGGCCCATCGACCGGTGCCGGCCCCAACCCGGTCAGGCCGGCTCGCAGGGACGCCAGACCGGCCGCGGCCGCAGCGAGCGAGGCGTCCGTGTATTCGAGCTTGTGGCGGTAGCGCGTGGTCAGGCAGAGGTAGCGGAAGGCGAGGGGATCGATGCCGGCTGCCGCGACGTCGGCGATCCGCTCGATGTTGCCGGCCGACTTCGCCATCTTCCGGCCGCCGACGTTCAGGAACTCGCCGTGGACCCAGACCCGTGCCGGCGGCCCGCCGACGATCGGGGCCGACTGGGCGATCTCGTCCTCGTGGTGGGGGAAGACGTTGTCGATGCCGCCGCTGTGGACGTCGAAGCGCGGGCCGAGATGGCGCAACGCCATCGCCGAGCACTCCAGGTGCCAGCCCGGGAAGCCATCGCCCCAGCGCGGCGTCGGCCATTTCAGCATCCGACCCTCGCCGGCGGCCTTCCACAGGGCGAAGTCGGCGGAGTCCCGCTTGTCCGGCTCGACCTCTCCCCGGTGACCGGCCCGCAGCGCGTCGAGGGTGTTGCCGGACAGGGCGCCGTAGCCGGGGAAGGACGCGACCGAGTAGTAGACGTTGCCGCCGTCGCTGACATAGGCGTGGCCCGCGTCGACGAGCTGCTCGGCCAGATCGATCATCTCGGGGATGTGCTCGGTCGCCCGGGGGTAGACGTGGGCCGGCAGGAGGTTCAGGAGCGCCGCATCGGCATGGAAAGCCGCCTCGTATGCGTCCGCGATCTCGGCCGGCGTCTTGTGCTCCAGCCCGGCCGCCACGAGCATCCGGTCCTCGCCCCGGTCGAACCGCTCGTCGCGGAGGTGGCCGACGTCCGTGATGTTCTGGACATGGAGGACCGCGATGCCGTGGTACAGGACGGCGCGCCGGATCAGGTCGGCGAGGAGGAATGTCCGGAGATTGCCGACATGGGCGTAGCGGTAGACCGTCGGACCGCACGAATACATCCGGAGCCGTTTCCCGTCGGCGGGCGCGACCGCCTCGACTGCCCGGGTCAGCGTGTTCCGGAGCTGCAGCGTCATGCCGGGAATCGTAGTCGCCACCGAAGCGTCCGACGAATTTCCTCGGCCGCCCTAACGATCCGGATCGCGGCTCGTTGTCGGGATAGAGGCCTCGCGGCACTACATCGTTCCCCCGGCGGTGTGAACTTGCGAGGCCTCATTTCCTGCCCGTCGGACCCTCGCCGTCCCTCCGGAAAGGGCCGTGAGCGCGGCGACCCTATACTCCGCGGATGCGCCGCTGGGTCTGCATCGTCGCGCTTCTGGCCGGTTTCACAGCCGATGACTACGGGCGCGGCAGCCGCCTCCGCCAACCCGTTGCGATCGAGCGCCTGATCGGCGATCGGCGCGGCCCGCGGGCCCGCGGCCTCGAGCCGACGGGGGCCTGGTGGACGCGCCGGACCTGATCCCCGCCCGGCCGCGGAGACGCGGCTCGCGGCTCGTCCTGGCGCTCCTCGTCGCGGCGTTTGTCGGTCTCTCGATCGGTCCGGCTCGGCTCGCCGGCCCGCACCCGCCGACCGCCGCCGCCGCGGCCGACATCGCCCGGATCCTCCTTGGTTCCGCGGACGAGCTCGATCCGGCTCTCCAGGGCGACATCGGCAGTGCCGCCGTCTCCGCCCAGCTGTTCGAGAGCCTGACCGCGATCGACGCCCAGCTCGAGACGCGGCCGGCGCTGGCGGCGTCGTGGGACTTCCAGGATAGCGGCGCCAAGGTCGTCTTCCACCTCCGGCCCGGCCTGCTGTTCAGCGACGGGTCCCCGCTGGGGGCCGCCGACGTCGTCCGGAGCTGGTTCCGGATCATCGACCCCGCCCACCCCTCACCCCTCGTCACGCTGATGGGCGACGTCGTCGGTGCGACCGCCTACGCCCGGGGCGAGTCGAGCGACAAGTCGTCGGTGGGAATCGCCGCCGAGGGCGACGACGTCGTCGTCCGGCTCAACCGGCCTGCCACGGACTACCCGACGATCGTGTCCGGGCCGACGTTCTCCGTCGTCCCGCCATCGGTCGACGCGGGGCCGCGGTCCTTCGCGGCGGGCGATTCGTTCGTGGCCAGCGGCGCGTATGTCCTGAGCGCCAAGACCGACAAGAAGTCGACGCTGATCGCGAACGATCACTACTGGGCCGGCCGGCCGGCGATCGGCACGATCGAGCTCGTCCACGACATCGGCGGGCGCAGCTCCGTCAGCGCGTTCGAGGATGGCGACATCGACCTGACGTTCGTCTCGCCGTTCGACGCGACGTGGCTCGCGTACGACGATGCGCTCGGGCCGCTGCTCCGCCGGGCCGACGACCTGTCCCTCCACTACTACGGCTTCAGTACGACCCGACCGCCCTTCGACGACGTCCGGGTCCGCCAGGCGTTCGCCCGAGCCGTCGATTGGCGACGGCTGATCGCCCTCAGCTCGGCCGGCTCGGCGACGCCGGCGACCGGCATGGTCCCGCCGGGGATCCCCGGCCGGAGCGACGCCGACTTCCTGCCCGCCCTCGATCCGGCCGGCGCACGGGCCCTCCTCGCCGAGGCCGGCTTCCCGGACGGCAAGGGCTTCCCGGCCACGACCCTCCTCGGTGGCGGCGCGGAGGACCGGGCGTTCGCGGCCGAGATCAAGCAACAGCTCGGCGTCACGGTGTCGACCGAGTTCCAGGGCGAGGGGTTCTTCGATCGGCTCGCGGCCGATCCGCCCCAGATCTTCTCGATGGGCTGGGTCGCCGACTATCCGGGTCCCAACGACTTCCTCGGCATCCTCCTCGGGACCGGGGCCTCGAACAACTACGGCCGGTGGTCGTCGGCGCCGTTCGACCAGGCGATCGCGGATTCGCTACGGGCGGGCGATCCGTCCACCGCCCGGGCCGCATTCGACACCGCCGAGGGAATCGTCCGGGACGAGGCGCCGACGATCCCGTTGACGTACGACGTGAGCTGGTCGCTGGCCCGCAAGGGCCTGCTGGGCGCCTACGACAACGGCCTCGGGATCATCCGGACGGCGGGCCTCGCATGGGACCGCTGAACCGCGTCGCCCGTCGCGTGGCAGTGGCGGTCGCGGCCGTCGCCTGCCTCGTCAACATGTCCGCGACGCCGGCGTTGGCGGCAGACCCCGTCACGTTCGGCCAGCC
>DASUPH010000117.1:0-2187 GCA_036276275.1 Candidatus Limnocylindrales bacterium | reverse complement strand
CACCCAGTCGAAGTGGGCCGGCTGACCGGCTACGAGGCCACTCGGTCACTCGAGCAGATAGCGGGCGACCTCGTTGATCAGCGGCTCGCCGGCCGCGAAGCGGCGGACCTGGTCGCCCGCAAGGGCGAAGGCCCGAATCGTGCTCGCCGGAGAGTCACCGGCCATGTGGGGAGTGATGAGGACGTTGGGCAGTCCCCAAAGTGGATGCTCCGGCGGGAGCGGCTCCGGATCGGTCACGTCGAGGGCGGCCCGGATCCGGCCGGCTCGGAGCTCCTCGACGAGCGCGTCGGTATCGATCGTGCGGCCGCGCCCGGCATTCACGACGAGCGCACCGTCCGGCAGGAGGCCGAGTCGTCGGGCGTCCAGCAGGCCCCGCGTCTCGCTGGTCAACGGCAGGATGTCCACGAGGATCGCGGCGCCGCGGAGGACGTCGTCGAGCTCGGCCAGGCCACGCACGCCGTCGCGCGCCGTTCGACCGACACCGATCACCTCGACGCCGAACGGGCGCAGCCGGTCCGCGATCGCCGACCCGATCGACCCGAGCCCGAGGATGACGACGCGCCGGCCGGACAGCTCAGGTGGCTCGATGGCGTCCCAGGCGTGTCGCGCCTGCGCATCGCGCGACTGCACGAGGCCGCGCTGCATCGCCAGGATGGCTCCCACCACCCACTCCGCGAGCGACGCGTCATAGACCCCTCGGGCGTTGCAGACCATGACGTGCTCAGGCACCCGGCCGATCAGCCAGTCGACGCCGGCGCTCGTCGTCTGGATGATGCGCAACGGCCCCGGTGGTCCCGCGAGCAACTCGAGCAGCGGGGTGCGGGTGCGCGCGGACGGAACGATGAGCTCGACCTCGGCGAGATCCGGGACCGGCGCCGGCTCGGGCGGAACGAGCCGGACGTCGACGTTGGCCGGCAGCTCGCCCATGTGCATCCGCTCGGGGATGTCCGGCAGGGACACGACGACCGTTTCGGGATCGCCCGCCTCGGGCATGGCAGCCATCTCGACGCGAAGATACTCGCGTCACGCCTTCGCGCGCTCGCGGATGACCTCCATTGGGCTGCCCAAGGTGTTGGCGGAGCGAAATCAGCCATGGACGTTGGTCCGTTGTCCGGCCCGCGCCGGCGCGCGACACTGTTTCCGTGTCCGAGACTGTCGACAACCTGATCCTGGACCTTCTCGAATGGATCGGCCCGGGCCAACGCCCGTACACCGAGACCATGGAGGCGTGGCGAACCTCGTGCCCGCGCCTGCCGGTCTGGGAGGACGCGACGGATCTGGGCTTCATCGAGCGTCACCGTCAGCCGGGCGGGATCGCCTTCGTGTCGGTGACCGCGTCTGGGGCAGCGCACCTGATGCTGCACCGGAAGGACCCTTCCGCCTGATCCCGCGCGGCCCCCGTACGATGGCGCCGGACCATGACGACGTATCCGCTGACCCCCAAGACCAACGCCCACATGAGCCCGGGACAGTTCTGGTCGATCCCGCTTGCCGATGGCCGGTACGGCTGCGGCCGCGTGCTTCGGGTCGAGCACGACCGACCGATCGGTGGTCGAACGCGGTTCATCGCCGCCATCCTGGATTGGGTCGGTGACGCGCCTCCGTCGTCCGAGGCCATCGCCGGAAGTGCGGTGCTCTCCGTCGGCAACGCCCACGTGCGCCTCATCTCGTTCGGCGGTGGCGCCATCCTGGGCGATCGGCCGCTCGACGCCGACCGGATCGAGGCTCCGGCGAGGGTCGACAGCTATTGGGGCGACGGCTATGGCGTCATGCGAGCCGAGCAGCGATTCATCGCGGGCGATCCGGCCCCGACGTCGGACTTCCGCGAGGTGTCATCGCCGCTGACCGGCGAGATGCTCCGACCGTCGCTGACCGGTCGGGGTGTCGTCCAGTTCCGCAAGCGCCTGGACGACGACGACTTCCGTCAGCTCGGCGAGTGGTTCCGGCCCTACCCGGAGATGACCCTCCGAGCGTACGGCTCGTACGACCACTCGATCGTGGACCTCGAGTTCCTGCGGTTCTTTCCGACCCTCCGTCGCTTCGGCGCCGATGCCCTGTGGGACTCCCTGACGTCGCTCGATGGCCTGCGACACCTCCCCGCGGATCTGGAACAGCTCGCGATCGGGGCGACCCAGGCGAAGCTCGATCTGGCGATGCTCACGCGCTTTCGCGAGCTGACCTGGCTAT
>DASUPH010000116.1:0-2949 GCA_036276275.1 Candidatus Limnocylindrales bacterium | reverse complement strand
CCAGGGCGACGACGAGCGCGGCCGCAGCGACGCTCGCGACGCTCCTCACGGGACCGGGACCTCAAGGAGCTCGCCGAGGCGTTCGCGGTAGCGCTCGATCAGGTGGGCGCCACGGCTCGTCCGAGCTGACACGTCCGGGATCCGGCCGCCGATCCAGAGCCAGGCCGCCGATTCCTCGAGCAGCCGGTCGGCGATCGCCAGGGACCGGGCGAGGGCGAGGCCGAGCTCGTCGCGGTCGGCGGCCCGGATCGGGATCTCGGTCGCGAGGACCGGCCGCTCGTCCTCGGCCACCGAAAACTTCACGAACGGGTACTCGTCGTTCCAGCGCAGCAGCTTCCGATAGGACCTGCGGAACGCATCGCCGATCGGTGGCGCGAAATGGACCCAGCAGATCAGGGCGAGCGACGGATCGAGGATCAGGGTGATCGGCAGGTCGAAGCGACGCGCGCCGTCCAGCCGCAGATCCCACGACGTGACGCCGTCGCGGTCGGCTCGAGCGAGCGGCTCGAGCCCCAGCTCGCCGAGCCAGCGCTCGACCTCCGCCGGGCGCACCGATGCACCCGACTCCGCAGAAGGCATGGCGGGCAGTCTACCCGCGAGGGACGATCCCGGCAGCCGAGGCGCCGCCGAGTCTGCGAGGACCGACGCGGGGCGTCAGTCCTCGGCGGGTGCCGCGCCGGCGATGGCTCGCGGTCCGCCGCCGACGACCTTTGCCACACTCCGGCCGTTCGTCGAGGGCTCGATCGCGACCGCCAGGAGGTTGTCGGCCACGGCCTTGGCCGCGCGTTTCGCGCTGCCGGCCTCGATCGACGCGCCGGTCTTGACGACCCGGCTCGGGAAGTCGTTGGCCTTGACATTGCCGGCCACCTTGACGTTGCGCCCGATCCGGACGCCGCGGGGGATGATCGCCCGCTTGCCGACGACGGTGATGCCGGTGTTCAGCCGGCCGGGCTCCTGCTTGTTGGGCGTGTCGAAGTCGGGACCGTCGCCGACGATCGCCCCGGGCCCGACGACGACCTCCTTGTCGAGGATCGCCCGGTCGACGACCGCGCCCGAGCGGATGACCGAGTCGAACATCACGATCGAGTCGCGAACGACGGCGCCGACGTCGACCCGGACGCCGGGCGAGAGCACGGAGTTGACGACGGTGCCGTTGATCACGCAGCCGTGCGAGATGAGGCTCCGGTGGACCTGCGCGGTCGGCCCGACCTGGGCCGGCGCCCGTTCCTCCGACCTGGTGTGGATCAGCCACTCGCGGTCATAGAGGTCCAGCTCCGGGCGGTCCTCGAGGAGGGCGAGATTCGCCTCCCAGTACGACTGGATCGTCCCGACGTCCTGCCAATAGCCCTGGAAGCGGTAGCCGAAGACGCGGGCACCGCCGTCGAGCATCGCCGGGATGACGTCGCGGCCGAAGTCGTGGCGGTCCTCGTTCAGCCAGCGCCGGAGCGCCCGCTTCGAGAAGACATACACGCCCATCGAGGCCAGATCGCTCTTCGGGTGCTTCGGCTTCTCCTGCCACTCGGTGACGCGGTCGGTCTCGTCGAGGGCGAGGATCCCCATCCGCGACGCCTCGGCCAGGGGCACCCGGCGGACGGCGATCGTCACGTCGGCCCGCTTCCGGCGGTGGGCCGCGATGAACGGCTGGTAATCCATCTTGTAGATGTGGTCGCCGGCCAGGACGAGGATGACGTCGCCGGCGTCGTGCTCGATCACGTTGAAGTTGCGGAGCACCGCGTCGGCCGTCCCGCGGTACCACTCGGCTACCCGGCCGCGGGCGATGTACGGCTGGAGGAGCTTCACGCCGCCGGTGTTGCGGTCGAGGTCCCACGGCCGCCCGAGCCCGATGTGATCGTTCAGCGAGCGCGGGTTGTACTGGGTCAGGACGACGACGTTCGTGATGTCGGAGTTCACGCAGTTTGACAGCGTGAAGTCGATGATCCGGTATTTGCCGGCGAAGGGGACCGCGGGCTTGGCGCGCACTGATGACAGGATCGAGAGTCGCTCGCCCTCGCCACCGGCGAGGATCACCGCCAAGGTGGGCTTCATCTGGCGCCTCTTCGAGCTGTGGGCCCGGGTTGGAGTGTGCCGCCGGGCGATGCTAGCACGGGCGGGCGGTGCCTTCGAGTGCCTACCCGGTCAACGTCCGGTGAACGATCGGCTGGTGCCGCGATGCCCCGCGGCTACAGGAACAGCCGGGGGTTGACCCAGGTGTCGTCGAGCTTGACGGCCCAATGGAGGTGCGGCCCGGTGGTGTGGCCGGTCATCCCGACAAAGGCGATGAGCTGGCCCTGTTCGACCACCTGCCCGGCGCGCACCGGGATGTTCGTCTTGACGTGGCCATAGAGCGAGATGAGGTGGGCACTGTGGGCGATGATCACGACCCAGGCCCCATCCGAGAGAGGACCAGCGTAGAGGACCCGCCCGGGGCCCGCCGCCCGGATCCGGCTGCCCAGCGGCGCCGCGATGTCGATCCCCTGGTGGAAGTGCGCGCAGTTGCCGTACGGCGGTTCCCAGGGGAACCCCGTGCAACCGAACTCCTGGGTGATCGTGCCCGCTAGCGGCCAGTCGAGCGTGCCGCTGTACTGGGATGGGACACCACCGCCGCGGATCTGGTCGGCCAGCAGCTTCCGGATCTTGCGATCGATGGCCGCATTCGCACGGGCCTCGGCGACCAGGATCGCCCGCGCCGCGGCCTTGCTGACGGCGAGGTTGTGGTAGGCCTTGTTCTGGAGCGCGAGCTGGCGGGCCGTCTCCTTCTCGAGCTTCTTGAGCTTGGCCCGGGCCTTGCGCAGGTCGGCCAGGCTCTTGTCGAGGACCTTCTTCTGGCCGGCGGTCGCGGCTCGCAGCTGCCCGGTATCGAAGCGGGTCTGGGAGACCGTCTGGCGCAGGGCGAAGAGGGTCTCCTGATCCGTTGTGATCTGGGCGGCGAGGGCCGTGTCCTGGACCCCG
>DASUPH010000115.1:0-5118 GCA_036276275.1 Candidatus Limnocylindrales bacterium | reverse complement strand
ACAACGTCCGGACGGGTCGGCCGCAGGAATCGTGACGGAGCCGCGAAGGGCGGGGTAGGCTGAGGGTGGACGACAGCACGACGGTCGCAACCGGACGGTGGAGGGACGAGATGACCGAGCGCGAGACGCCTGGCACCGCCGATGACGGGGCCCTCGCCCGGGCCGAGCGCGACGCCGCGGCCGAGGCGGCTGCCGAGTCCGTCCCCTCGCAAGCCGCGACATCGAGCGCCCCGAAGGTGGTCACGCCCCGCTCCCGGACGAGCGCCAAGTCATCTGCACCCACGAAGTCGACCCCGAAGGCTGCCGCGCCTGCCACCCCGCCCCGTCCGGCGTCGGGCCCGGGCGCGCCGCCCGCGACGGCTCGGAGTGCCCCGCCCGCCTCGGCCGTCCTCCCCGCCGAGCCACCGCGGTCCGTCTCCGGCGAGACCGTCATGGTGACCCAGGGCGGCGCCCGGACGGTGAACGCCACGAACGTCGATGTTCGCCAGGGCGGGATCGGCGGGGCCCAGGCCACCGACATCGCGGTCTCCCAGGGTGGCATCGCGCTGGCCCGAGGCGACCGCGTTTCGGTCGAGCTCGGCGGCGTCGGCGTCGCCCTCGCCGGCGAGTTCCGGATCACCCAGGGCGCGGCCGGCTCGATCGTCGCCCGCGACGCCCGGATCGAGCAGTCGGGCGTCCGGCTCCTGATCGCCAACCACGTCCACGCCGAGCGAACGACCGGCGTCATGGTTCTGATCGCCCGCCGCGTCGAGGGTGACGTCCGAACGATCCTCGACTGGCGAGGCGCCATCGCCCTGGGCGCGGCGTTCGGGGTTGTCGTCTCGCTGTTCCGGGGCCGCCGACCCCGCTGAGGCGGCTCCGGGCGCTGACCCGGGCTGGGCCTGGCCCCGGCCGGATTTACGCCCCACGAGCACATGCGACGAGTTGGGCCGCCCGCGGCGGTCAAACGGGCCGAATCTGCACGAGATTCTCGCCGGGCGAGCCAGAACGACGGATTCGGGGCAAAACCTGCTCGATGTGCTCGCCCCACGAGAATCGGGGGCATCGTGGAGTGGTCGCCGGTCCGGAGTTCCCGCCCGGTGGGCACATGCGACTCGCTTTGCGGTCCGACATGGGCAAATCGCCTCATGAAGGGCAAGCTCTGCACGAGATTCCCGCCGGACGGGAAGGAACGGCGAATCCGGCGTGCGGCGTGTCGGATGTGCCCGTCCCGTGGGAACGGCCAACGAGAGCCCGGCCCCGCGATCGGCTCGGCGCGGCCCCTCGGCTATACTCCGGCCCTCGGCCCGCGCTCCCGGCGGGTCTGCCGAGCCGACCCACCCGTGCCGCAGGCCGACGGCCACCAGATGGAGCAACCGACCGACCCGTGATCGATCCCTCCGCGCGTGTCCATGCGACCGCGGACCTCGAACCGGACGTGACCGTCGGGCCCGCGACGAGCATCTGGCATCGCGCCCAGGTCCGGACGGGTGCCCGGCTCGGCGCAGACTGCGTCGTCGGTCGTGACGTCTTCATCGATGAGGGCGTCGTCCTCGGCGACCGGGTCAAGATCCAGAACGGCGCCCTCGTCTATCACGGCGTCACCGTCGGCGACGGCGTCTTCATCGGACCGGGCGCGATCCTGACGAACGACCGCTATCCCAGGGCGATCACCTCGACCGGCGATCTCGCCCGGGGGGACGACTGGGAGGTCAGCCCGATCCACCTCGCCGACGGCAGCTCGATCGGGGCCGGCGCGGTCGTCGTCGCCGGCGTGTCGGTCGGCGAGTACGCGATGGTCGGTGCCGGCGCGATCGTCACCCGCGATGTCCCGAGCCACGCCCTCGTCGTCGGCAGCCCGGCCCGCCGGATCGGCTGGGTGTGTGCCTGCGGCGCCCGCCTCGTCGACAGCAACGGCGATCCGATGCCGGCCGAGCCCGGCCGCTACGCCGCCCACCAGGAGCTGATCTGCGGGCGCTGCGGGCGGAACTACGCCTACGTCCCCGACGCCGAGACGCTCAGGGAGCGATCCGGCCCCCGTCAAGGAGCACCCGCATGATCCCGATCGCGCGCCCCGACATCGGCCCCGAGGAGATCGCGGCGGTGACCGAGGTCCTCGAGAGCGGGATGATCGCCCAGGGCAAGAGGGTCAAGGAGCTCGAGGACGCCTGGGCCGGGTTTGTCGGGGTCAAGCACGCGATCGCGACGGGCAACGGGACGCTGGCCCTGATGGCGATCTTCGCCGGGATCGGCCTCGAACCGGGCGACGAGGTGATCACCGTCAGCCACACGTTCGCGGCGACGGCCAACGCGATCCTCTCGACCGGGGCGACCCCAGTCTTCGTCGACATCGAGCCGGACACCTACCTGATCGACGCGAAGAAGATCGAGCGGGCGATCACGCCGCGGACCCGGGCGATCTGCCCGGTCCACCTGTTCGGCCTCGTCGCCGACATGGACATGATCCGGGCGATCGCCGACCGGCACGGGCTGATCGTGGTCGAGGACGCGTGCCAGGCCCACGGCGCGACGTTCCGGGGCCGGATGGCCGGCTCGTTCGGGCACGGGGCGTTCAGCCTGTATGCCACGAAGAACATGACGACCGCGGAGGGCGGCTTCGTCACGACGAACGACGACACGCTCGCCGACTGGCTCCGCCTCTATCGCAACCAGGGGATGCGGGCGCGCTACCAGTTCGAGATGCTCGGCTTCAACTTCCGGATGACCGATCTCGCGGCGGCGATCGGGCTCGCCCAGTTCGCGAAGCTGCCGCGGAACACGGCCCGGCGCCAGGCGATCGCGGCCCGCTACGACGAGGCGTTCGGCGAGCTGCCGATCGGCCTGCCGATCACGCCCGACGGCCGGAGCCACGTCTTCCACCAGTACACGCTCGACGTCGGCGGCGCCCGCGATGCGATCGTGACCGATCTCCGCGAGGCCGGCGTCGGGGCCGACATCTACTACCCGATCCCCGTCCACCGCCAGCCCTACATCATGGAGCGGGGTCTTCACGCCGAGCTGCCGGTGACCGACGCCGCGGCGTCGCGAACCCTCGCCCTGCCGATGTTCCCGGGTCTGACGGACGCCGAGCAGGACCAGGTGATCGCCGCAGTGCAGGACGCGGTCGGACGGCATCTGGGCGGACCCGCCGCCGCCGACCAGGCCCCCGCCGGAACCGCCGGAACCGCCGGAACCGCCGCCCGATGACCTCGCGCTGGCAGCCCGCGGGGGAGCGGGAGTTGCGTCTCGGGCTGGCCGGCCTGGGATCGATGGGCCGCAACCACCTCCGGGTCCTGTCGGCCCGGACCGATCTCGTCCTTGCCGCGGTCGCCGACCCGGTGGCCGAGGCCCTCGCCGATGCCACTGCCCAGACCGGCGCCCAGGGCTTCGCCGAGCCGCTGGCGATGATCGCCGAGGCCGAGCTCGATGCCGTCGTGATCGCCGCCCCGACGACGGCCCACGTGCCGCTCGCCCTCGCCGCGATCGAGCGAGGGATCGCCGTTCTCGTCGAGAAGCCGCTCGCGGCCACGACCGATGAGGGGATGCAGATCGTCGTCGCGGCGCGGGCGGCCGGGGTCCCCGTCCAGGTCGGGCACGTCGAGCGCTTCAACCCGGCCGTCCTCGAGCTCGGCCGGCTGATCGACGACGGCTGGCTCTCGACCGTCTATTCGATCGCCTCGCGACGAGCGGGCCCGTTCCCGGCCCGGATCCGCGACGTCGGCGTGACCGTCGACCTCGCGACCCACGACGTCGACATCCTGAGCTGGATCGCCGGGGAGCGGCCGTCGCGGGTCTACGCCGAGACCGCCCAGCGGATCCACGCCACGAACGAGGACCTCCTGTTCGGCCTGCTCCACTTCCCGTCCGGCGCGACCGGCATGCTCGACGTCAACTGGCTGACGCCGGCGAAGCGGCGGCAGCTGATCGTCGTCGGCGAGGAGGGGATGTTCGAGCTCGACTACCTGACCCAGCGGCTGACGTTCACCCGGGCGACCGACACGACGAACCCCCGCCTGATCGGCGGCTACGCCCCGACCTTCGAGGGCGAGGTGCTCGAGCTGCCCGTCGCCTCGACCGAGCCGCTCGTCGGCGAGCTCGACGCGTTCATCTCGGTCGTCCGCAACGGCGGCCGGCCGGTGGTCGACGCCGAGGACGGCCTGTGGGCCGTCGCGATCGCCACGTCCCTGCTCGACGCGGCGGCCGAGGGCCGGACCGTCGACCTGTCCACCCTGTCCTCGAGGTTCGCCACGGCATGACGATCGTCACGCGTCCAACGTCGGTCAAGAGCATGATCGGCGGCTCGATCGTCCTGCCCGTCCACGCCTGCGGCCACGAGCCGGCGCGGGAGGTCGCGCCGTGGGTCGGCGCGCCCGGGACGGCCGGCACGGTGGCCGTCGTCGGCGCCGGCAAGATGGGCCTGCCCCTGTGCGCCCAGTTCGCCGACCACGGCTGGCGGGTCATCGCCGTCGACGTCCAGCAGGCGGTGGTCGACGCGATCAACGAGGGCCGCTCCCACGTCCTCGAGGAGCCCGGCCTGGCCGATCTCGTTCGCTCGGCCCACGACCGTGGCCGCCTCCGGGCGACGACCGATGCGGCCCAGGCGGCCCGCGACGCGGATGTCGTCGTCGTGATCGTGCCGGTCATGCTCGACGACGAGCAGCAGCCGGACTACCGCTACATGGACGCGGCCGTCGCGGCAGTTGCTCCAGGCGTCCACGAGGGCTCGCTGATCATCTTCGAGACGACGCTGCCCGTTGGGGACACGCGTCAGCGGTTCACGCCGCGGCTCGAAGCGGCGAGCGGTCTCAGGGCCGACGAGGACTTCTTCGTGGCCTTCTCGCCGGAGCGCCTCTTCAGCGGCGCGGTCTTCCGCAACCTGGCCACGTATCCCAAGCTCGTCGGCGGCATCGGTCCTGCGTCGACGGAGCGTGCTGCTGCCTTCTACGCGTCGGTCCTCGACGCCGACGTGGTGCCCCTCAGCAGCGCGGAGTCGGCGGAGTTCTCGAAGCTCGCCGACACCACGTATCGGGACGTCAACATCGCCCTCGCCAACGAGTTCGCCCGCTACGCCGACCGGGTCGGTGTCGACATCCAGGAAGTCATCGCGGCGGCCAATACCCAGCCCTACAGCCACATCCA
>DASUPH010000114.1:0-2371 GCA_036276275.1 Candidatus Limnocylindrales bacterium | reverse complement strand
GTCGGAATCGCCGAACGTCGCGCTCGCGAGGATGCTGGCCCCGCCGATCCCGTCGCGACCCGTCGTCGAGCCGTACAGGACGACGAGGTTGCCCTCGCCCGGCGCTGCGGCGAAGGTCAGGTCGGCCTCATCGAGGAGGCCGATCGCCATCACGTTGACGAGCGGGTTGCCCTGGTACGACGGATCGAAGACCAGCTCGCCGCCAACCGTGGGCACGCCGACGCAGTTGCCGTAGCCGCCCACTCCCCGAACCACGCCGTCGACGAGGTGCCGGGTCCGGGGATCGGCCGGGTCGCCGAACCGGAGGGCGTCAAGAACGGCGATCGGCCGGGCGCCCATCGTGAAGATGTCGCGGAGGATGTCGCCGACGCCGGTCGCCGCGCCCTGGTATGGCTCGACCGCACTCGGGTGGTTGTGGGACTCGATCTTGAACGCGACCGCCAGCCCGTCGCCGATCGAGATCACCCCGGCGTTCTCGCCCGGGCCGGCGACGACGCCGTCGGCGGCCGTGCCGGTCGGAAGCGTCCGGAGCAGCGGCCGGGAGCTCTTGTAGGAGCAGTGCTCGCTCCACATCACGCTGAACATCGCGAGCTCGAGGTCGTTCGGGTCGCGACCGCCGAGCCGATCGCGGATCGCGGCCAGCTCGTCGTCGGTCACGCCAAGCCGGCGATGGAGCGGCTCCTCGTGCGCAGGCGGTCGTTCGGCCACGATCGTCACGGGCCGGCCCCGGCTCCGACCGGGGTCGCGACGACCGCCGGCCCGTTGCCGGCCGCCCGTTCCGCGGCGCTTTCGACGAACGAGGCAATGATCCCGAGCCCGTCGTCGGAGCCCAGTACCGCCTCGACGGCCGTCTCCGGATGCGGCATCAGGCCGGCGACGTTGCCCGCGGCGTTGATGACCCCCGCGATCGCCCGGAGGGAGCCATTCGGGTTGGCCCGGTCCTCCTCGCCGCCGGCCGTCGCGCCGTCGGCGCTCACGTAGCGGAAGAGCACCTGGCCGTTCGCCTCGAGCTCGTCGAGCGTCGCTGCGTCGGCGAAGAAGCAGCCTTCGCCATGGGCCACCGGCATCCGGAGGGGCCGCCTGCCGCCGAGGGCGTGAGTGAAGGCCGTATCGAGCCGCTCGGCGGCGATCGCCACCTCGCGCGACACGAAGCGCAGGCCGCGGTTCCGGAGCAGGGCGCCGGGGAGGAGATGGGCCTCGGTCAGGACCTGGAAGCCGTTGCAGATCCCGAGGACGAGCCCGCCGTCCGCCGCGAACCCGGCCACGGCCCCCATGACCGGGCTGAACCGGGCGATCACGCCGGCGCGGAGGTAGTCGCCGTACGCGAAGCCGCCCGGCAGGAGGATGCCGGCGACGCCGTCGAGCGACGCGTCCTCGTGCCACAGGAGCACCGGGTCGGCACCCGCGACCTCGAGCGCGTTGACCGCGTCGATGTCGCGGTTCGAGCCCGGGAAGACGACCACACCGATCCGAACGGTCACACCGGGACCTCGGACCGGGTCGACGACGAGGCGCCGACGACCTCGACCTGGTAGGCCTCGATGAGGGGGTTCGAGAGCAGCTCGCCCGCCAGCCGCTCGACGACGTCCCGCGCCGCGTCCTCGTCGGCGGCCGTCACGGTCAGCTCGATCCGCCGGCCGACCCGGACGGCGGACACGCCGTCGATCCCGAGATGGCCGAGGCTGCCCTCGACCGCCCGACCCTGCGGATCGAGGATCCCGGGTTTGGGGCTGACGTTGACGGCGAACCGGAACTCGGTCGTCATGCGCCGATCCGGTCCTCGGCCAGGTAGCGGTCGAAGCTCGCGCCGGTGATCCGCTCGAACGCCTCGATGTAACGGGCCCGGGTTCCCGCCACGACGTCGGGTGGCAGCTCCGGTCCGGGCGCGGTCTTGTCCCAGTCCCGGGTCTCGAGCCAGTCGCGGACGTACTGCTTGTCGAAGCTCGCCTGGGCCCGGCCCGGCTCGTAGTCCGCAGCGTCCCAGAACCGCGACGAATCGGGGGTCAGGACCTCGTCGATCAGGATCAGCTCACCCGTCGCCGGGTCCGTCCCGAACTCGAATTTCGTGTCCGCGAGGATGATCCCGGCCGGCTCGGCGATCTCGGCGCCGCGTCGGTAGAGAGCGATCGCGAGGTCCCGGACCTGGCCCGCCACCGCCGCGCCGACGAGGTTTGCCGCCTCGTCGATCGAGATGTTCTCGTCGTGGCCTTCCTCGGCCTTCGTCGACGGGGTGAACAGCGGCTCGGGCAGGCGGTCGCTCTCGCGCAGGCCGGACGGGAGCGGGATCCCGCAGACGGCGCCGGTGCGGCCATAGTCCTTCCAGCCCGATCCGGCGAGATAGCCGCGCACGATCACCTCGATCGGCAGCGGC
>DASUPH010000113.1:0-8415 GCA_036276275.1 Candidatus Limnocylindrales bacterium | reverse complement strand
CCGTAGAACCCGATCGTGAACAGGATGAAGGCGATGTTCGGGTCGGCGAGCAGGTGGAGGATCCCCTGGAACGGGTTGATCGCCGCCTCCTCGATGGGGGCCGCGCTCAGGGCGAGGACGAGATCCGCACCGCCGACCCTGACCGTCCGGCCGTTCGCCTGGGCGACGACCTCGTCGACCGTGTTGGCGATGCCGTCGACGGCCCCGACTGACACCGCCTCGTTGGCGGCCGAGCTGCGCGCATCCTGGACCGTCGCGACCGCCCAGTCGACCGGGCGATGCCGCTCCTGGGCGATCGAGCTGACCCAGGCGATCGTGTCGTTCAGGACCTTCTTGCCAAGGGTGTCGGGGATGTCGTTGCCGGAGCTGTCGATCGGCGAGGCGGCGCCGATCCGGGTGCCGGGCGCCATGAAGGCGAGGTTCGCGGCGAGGGTGATGAACGTCCCGGCACTGGCGGCATGACCGCCGGCCGGAGCGACCCACACGATCGTCGGCACTCGCGAGGAGAGCAGGGCGCTGACGATCTTCTGCGTTGCGTCGAGGCTGCCACCGGGCGTGTCGAGCTTGATGATCACGGCGGCCGCCTTGGCGTCGGCCGCGGCGTTCAGGGAGTTCGTCAGGTAGTCCGCCATCACCGGGTCGACGATCCCGGTCGTCGGCAGTACAACCACCGCGCCGGGGCTGACGGCGCGTGCCGGGAGGGCCAGGGACAGAATGCCCAGCAGGGCCAGGAGTGCCGCCATGACGGGTCGGCGACGATCGAGACGGTGGCTCACCGACGACCTCCAGCCGTCATCGTAGCGCGGCGCCCGCCTCGATGAATTCGAATGCCAGGCGGCTCCACGTCTCGAGCCGATCGGCGACGGCCGCGACCTCGCTGGTCTCGACGAATCCGCCGCTCAGCTTGTCGGTCTCGCGGATCGCGACCGGTCGGCCGGCGGCATCGCCCTCGTATACGAGGCCGAGGTGGACCTGCCCGACGGGCGTCGTGTCGTCGTTGAGCAGCCCCACGAAGCGGAACTGCGGGACGAAGTCGACCGCAAGCTCCTCGGTCCATTCCCGCTCGAGCGCCCGCGACAAGTCGCCGTCGAGGCCGCCGTCGGCGGGGTTGACGTGGCCCCCGACCCCGATCGAGAAGCGGTCGTGGAGCCGGGCATCGCTGCCGGCCCGCGTCCTGCGCATCAGGAACCATCGCGGTCCGTCGCGCAGGATCGGGTACGGGATCACCTGCTTCCAGCTCGGGTCGTCCTCCGCGGCCGCTCGCGAGCGGAACACGCCGTGCCGCCGGATCACCGCGGCCAGCTCCGCCTCACCGGCCTCGCTCGACGAGCGGATGCCGTGCCAGGCGCCGCCGCTGCCAAGCTCGTCGATGACGGCCGCCGTCGGGACGATGAGGACCAGCTCGTCGGTCACTCGCCGCCGCCCGTCTCGGCCGTTGCGATCCGCTTCCGGGCCGACGCGAGCCGGTCGCCGAGTCGGACGGGATCCGGCGGCATGGAGTCGAGGTCGGCGAGCCAGCCATCGAGCTCGCGCCGCAGGTCGCGCAGCCGTTCCGCAACCATGGGTCCGTTCGTCGCGAGGATGCCGGTCCCCATCGCGACGTCCCCCCGGGCGAGCCGCGTCATGCCCGCCCAACCGCCGGCGGCAAGCCGCTGCGCGAGCGTCCAGTCCGCACTTGATCCGATCGCTTCGACGAGAGCCGCCGCGAGGACCAGCGGCAGGTGGCTGATCGCCGCCACGGCGGCGTCGTGCTCCGCGGCGTCGAGCCGGACCACGTCGGCGCCGCACGCGGTCGCCATCGCGGCCACCCGGGCCTCGGCGTCCGCATCGGCGGGTCGCGGAGGGACGACGACCCATGGCCGGCCCGCGAACAGGCCGGAATCGGCTGCGCCGTAGCCACTCGCCTCGCGGCCAGCCATCGGGTGGCCACCCACGAACCGCAGGCCGTGCGAGGCGGCCCGGTCGCAGATGGCTGCCTTGGTGCTCGCGACGTCGCTGATCACGGCTCCGGCGGCGAGATCGTCGCGGCCGGGTCCGCCGAGCGCGTCGATCAGCTCGAGACAGGCGAGCGGCGGGACCGCGAGCAGGACGATGTCGGCGGCGGCGCAGGCATTCCCGATCGAGGTCGCCGGCTCGATCCCGTCGGCGGCGGCTACCCTGCGCGCATCTTCGGACCGGGTCCAGCCCACCACGCGCCAGGGGTCGCCCGCCGCGACCAGCGCCCGACCGACGGACCCGCCGATCTGCCCGAGACCCAGGATCGCGACACGCATGCCCGGAGTATGTCAGCCAGGCGGTCGAGGCTGGTATTCTCGCAGGCGAGCGCGGCGCGCCCAGCCTGTGTCCGCGCGAAGTGGGGTGGCAGGGTGAGCGTCGACGTCAAGCGGATCCGTGTCCTGTTCGTCGAGGACCATCAGCTCCTCGCCGACGCCCTTTCGGCGCTGCTCGGTCGCGAGCCGGATATCGAGATCGTCGGGATCGCGGGCACGGTCGCCGACGCCAAGCTGATGTCGCGCGAGCGTCTCGACGTCGTCCTGATGGACTACCGCCTGCCCGATGGCACCGGCGCGGAGGCAACCCGTGCGATCAAGGCCCGCTGGCCGGCCGCCCGCGTCGTCATGGTCACGGCCCTCACCGACGACGAGACCATCCTGGAATCGATCCAGGCCGGGGCCGACGGCTATCTCACCAAGGACCGCGCCGCCGAGGACGTCGTCCATGCGGTCCGTGCCGCGTACGCCGGCGAGACCCTCCTGCCACGCTCGGTCATCGTCGAGATCGCCCGGCGTGTCGCGGCCGCGCGCGAGCGGGGCGACGAGCGGCGGATCGTCGAGCCGCTGACGCCGCGCGAGCTGGAGGTCCTCCGGTCCCTGACCGAGGGCCTGTCGACGCCGGAGATCTGCGATCGCCTGTTCATCGCCCCGAACACGCTCCGGACGCACGTCCAGAACATCATGGGCAAGCTTCGGGTCCACTCCAAGCTGGAAGCCGTCGCGTTCGCCCTGCGTCACCGCCTGGTCGAGCCGCCCCGCGCCGACGACGACAGCCAGTCCCGCTGATCCGTCGGCGCTCCCCGACCCCGACCCTCAGGCGCCCGTTCCGTCCTGCCGCTTCCGCCGACGGGTATGCCGGCGGTCCTCGACTCGGCGTTCCTTGTCGTTCGGTGGCCCCGGATCTCCGGTCGGGTTCTGGCGGCGGTTGTAGGACCGCCGCTCCTCATCCCGACGCTCGCCGTTCAGGAAAACACCGCAGCGCGGGCAACGGCGTTCCTCGGCGAAGAGCGATTCGATCGGGGCGACCGTGTAGATCTGGCGACCGCACGACCAGCACGCGAGCTTGGGCATGGACGCATCGTAGCCGACGCCCTCACGAGCGTGACCCCCGGAGTCTCAGCTCGAGCGGTGACTCGAGCTCGACCGGCTGGTCGTCAGGTGCCGGACCCGATGGACGCCCGCAACGAGACGGCGACGCCCGGTGGCGGCGGCGCCGAGCAGCGCGATCGGCAGGATGATCACCACTCCGCTGCCACCCTTGCCATGGTCGCCCTTGCCGCCGCACGGCCTGGTCGCGACATCGCCCTTGTTGTGGCCGGGTGGGCCGGCGGCCGCCCCGGGGCACGGTGGACGCGGCTTCCTGGCCTTGGCGGTGACCGCTGTCGATGTCGGAGCAGGGGTCGGTCGGGCTGTCGGATGCGGCGTAGGTCGAGGGGTCGGCTGCGGCGCCGCCGTCGGGGTCGGATGCGGCGTGGGTCGAGGGGTCGGCTGCGGCGTCGCCGTCGGGGTCGACCGCGGCGCCGCCGTCGGGGTCGCCTTCGGCGGCGCGCTCTGGCCACCGACGACCGGCGATGCCGTTGGGGTCGATCGAGGGGTGGGCGTCGGACCCTGGGCCACGATGGGGCCGCTGGGACTCGGGCTCACCGACGGCTCGGTCGGGACCGTCGGGCTGGGCGACGCCGGGGTAGCGGATCCGGACGATGCAGGGGCCGTGGCCGATGCGCCGGGACCGGACGCGGACGAGCTCGGGACCGGCGATTCCGATGGGCTATGCAGGGCGGGCGCGCTGGGAACGCCGGCGACGCCGCCGTCCGGCTGGGACGGTGCCACGAGGCCGGCGGTCAGCGCAACGGTCGCCAGGACGAGGTTCAGGAGCCCCATCGCGACGACGAGGCGGGCCCGCTGGGCTGAGGTCACGACGACAAGTGGGCTCCTTCCGACAGGACAATGGCGGAGGTCCCTCGGGGACGGGCCGATGGTAGCACTCGAACCCCGAACATCGCCCCGGCGGGGCCGGTCCGCGTCGGCCGACGCGGCACCCGACGGACTCAGCCGAGGGCGGCCGAAGCCCGCTCCGCGTAGCGAGCCCGCCCCGATCCGGTGATGCTCTCGAACAGGATCAAGCGATCGATCGGCGAGACGATCGCGAGATCTGCCGCTGCGGCGGTCAGGGCCGAAACCGTGGCCGGGCCGGCCCTGACCCCGTCGGCCCGGGCCAGCGTCAGGTGGGCCCGGAACGGACGGCGATCCCGCTCCCAACCCGCATCGGCCAGGCGGTCGTCGACCCGGCCGGCCAGGCCTTCGAGGTCCTCGACGCCGTCGCGGACGTCGAGCCAGATCGTTCGAGGCCGGCCGGTCGGCGGAAAGGAGCCGGCGCCGCGGATCGTCACTGCGAAGGGCCCGCTGTCGCGGGCCACGTCGGCGACCGCCGCGGCGAGATCGGGCAGGCGCGCCTCGGGCGTCGGGCCGAGGAAGCGGAGGGTGAGATGGAGCCCATCCAGACGGACCCACCGGACGCCGCGACCCTCCGGTTCGGTGGCCCGGATCCGTTCGACGACCTCGGCCACGGCAGTCGTGGCCTCATCGCTGAGGGGTACGGCGATGAAGAGGCGGGGGTCGTCGTTCAACCGGGGTCGCGCGGCCCGTGGCCGGCTGACGGACCCTCAGTCGTCCACACCGCCCGGTCGGCGACGAGGACGGACCGCGCCTGGGCCGCATCGCGCCAGCCCACGACATCGGTCGCCTTGTCCTCGAGAAGTTTGTACGTGTTGAAGAAATGCTCGATCTCGACGAGCCGATGCGGACGGACCTGATCGAGGGCCTCGACGTGGGCCTGATGCGGATCGGCAACGGCGACGCACAGGACCTTGAAATCCTCGCCCTTGTCGTCGCGCATCTCGAGCCCGCCGATCGGGCGCGCCCAGACGCGGCAGCCCGGGAAGGTCGGTTCGTCGATCAGGAGGAGGGCGTCGGTGTGGTCACCGTCGCCGGCCCGCGTATCCGTGATGAAGCCGTAGTCGAAGTTGTAGTGGACGGCCGAGGCAAGGACGCGATCGAGCCGGAAGACGCCGGCAGCCTCGTCGTACTCGTACTTGTTGCGGCTGCCGCGGGGGATCTCGACGACGACCTCGACGATGCCCGGGAAGTCGGCCGGGCCGGGGCTCATCGCGCTGACTCGGTGGGCATCGTGGGAGTGTAGATCGAGTCCGCACCGGGCGATGCCGGGGGCGCGGAAACGCCCGAAGGAACCGACCACGAGCGGTGGCGACCCTGGGAACGACGAACCTTGATGTGATCTCAGCCGGTCGTGTCCCTGATCGGCGGTCCCGCCGAGCGAGCCTTGCGACTCGTCCGACCGGACCGGCGGCGCTGCGCGGGTCACCCCTCGCCTCGCCTGTCCGTTGCGATGGCCCCTTCGGGCAAGACGAACCATACGGTCGGGGCGGTGGGGCGGCAACGGCCTTATCCACGAACTTCGTCCCGGCACCCGCCGATTCATCCACGAATCTGGAACGACTGTGGACGGAATGTGGAACACCTCGCGCGGCGGATGTGCTAGGCGACCCGGAATCGAACGGCCCGGCTCTGGGGCCGGGCCGTTGGTGGTGCGTGTCGCGCCTCAATCGTTGTAGAGGCGTTCCTCGATCAGTTTCTCCTGGACCGTTCGACCGTTGGGGTCGAAGCAGGAGAACTCGAAGTGCTTCTCGAACTCGAGGTCCACGTTGTCCTGGCCGCCGCGGTTCTTCTCGACCGAGACCACGACCCAGTCACGGAACCGCTGGGCCTGGTACGGGTTGAACTCGATGTTGACCTTGGCGACGATGTGGTACTTCTCGTTGAGGATCAGGATGATGTCGGCCTCGTAGTTGATGGCCGACGAGCCGCGCAGGTGGTAGTTCCTGAGGCGTGATGCCTTCAGGCCCTCCTTGTCCGCGGCGACGATCGCGATCATCGGCACGTCCTCGGACAGGGCGACGTCCTTGAGGCCGTTGACGACGTAGGTGACCTTCTCGGTCTCGCTCGACGGCTCCGGGATCTGGGGCACCTTCTGGAGGTAGTCGACGAAGACGACGAGGCGGCGATCGCCGGACTGCTGGCGATGCTGCTGGACGAGCTTGCGGATGTTGTCGACCGTGCTCGCCGTCTGGGAGCCGCGGAGCAGGAAGAGGTTCTGGCCGTAGCGGGCGATCCGGTCGAGCGACGGCCGGAGACGCGGGTTGCTTGCCAGCTGGGCCGCACCGCCGCCCTCCGCCATCCAGGTCCCGAGGATCTCCTTGCGGACATCCTGGATCTTGATCGCGCCGGTCTTGTGGGGGAGGTGGGCGAGCGCCGACTCCATCGCGATCAGGCGGTTGAGCAGGTATTGCTCGTCGTGCTCGAAGCAGATGTAAAGGACGTTGGCCTGGCCGCCGGACGCGATGTTGCGCGCCATCTGGAGCGCCATCGTCGTCTTGCCGGTGCCTTGGGCTCCGCCGATCAGGAGGAGCTCGCCTGCCCGGAGGCCGGTCCCGATCGTCTTGTCCATCGGGGTGAACCCGAGCGGAACGGGCTGGTATTCCCCGACCCGACCCGAGGTGACCTTGTCGTTGAGATCGACGAGGACGTCCAGAGCTGACCGGGGCGCCATGCTCCCGGTATCGGAATCCAGCCGCCAGGTCTGGCTCGTGGCGGTCGTCTCGGCCGTATCGGTCACGCTTGCTCGTCCTCCCGGTAACGCGGTGAGGTGCATCGTAGCACCGCGTTCCGTCGTGACAGCCGCCCGAAGCGTTGGCTTGGCATGGTCCAAAAGTACCCCTTCGCTCGGGCGGCGACGCGTGTCCCGCCGGGGCAGATGAGGCGCCTCTAGCGGGCGAATGCCTCCGGCCCGAGGGCGGCGACCTCGTCCCACATCCGGGCCACGGCCCGGATCCCGGTCTCGTAGTTGCGGAGGTCCATCCACTCGTTCGGGGCGTGGGCATGGTTGTCCGGCTGGTCGAAGCCGAGGAGAACGACCGGCAGCTCGAGGATCTCCTCGAAGCTGGCACAGACGGGGATCGAGCCGCCCTCACGGACGTACACCGGCTCGCGCCCGAACGTCGCCTCGAGGGCCCGGGCGGCCGCCTGGGTCGCCGGATGGTCGATGGGGGTCGAGCTGGGCCGACCGCCGCCGAGGCTCCGAACCTCCGTCCGAACGCCCGGCGGGGCGATCCGCAGGACGTGATCCCGCAACGCCTCGAAGATCCGGTCCGGATCCTGGTCGGCGACAAGACGGCAGCTGACCTTGGCATGGGCGTGGGCGGGGATGATCGTCTTGCTGCCCTCGCCCTGGAAGCCGCCCCAGATCCCGTTGACGTCGAGCGTCGGGCGAACCCCGCGTCGCTCGAGCGTCCCGTAGCCGACCTCGCCATGGAGGGCCGGGAGCCCGAGATTTCGCAGGTACTCGGCTTCGTCGAACGGAAGGGCTGCGATCCGCGCCTTGTCGGCCGGGCTCAGCTCGACCACATCGTCGTAGAAGCCCGGGATCAGGATCCGGCCGTCGGGGCCCTTGAGGCCGGCGATGATCGCCGCCACGGCGTTGGCGGGGTTCTCGACGGCGCCGCCGTAGCCGCCCGAATGGAGATCGACCGCAGTCCCGGTGACGTCGATCTGGGCGTACATCAGCCCCCGCAACCCGACGGTGATCGCCGGCAGGTTGCCCTCGAAGAAGCCGGTGTCGCTGATCAGCGCGAAGTCGGCGGCCAGCCGCTCGCGATTGGCCTCGAGCCATGGATCCAGAGGGACCGAGCTCGACTCCTCCTCGCCCTCGAATACGAACTTCAGGTTGACCGGCAGTCCGCCGCGGGTCGCTAGGAGCGCCTCGGTCGCCCGGAGGTGGAGATGGAGCTGGCCCTTGTCGTCGGCCACGCCCCGGCCGAGGATCCGGTCGCCCTCGACGCTCGGCTCGAACGGCGGCGACGTCCACAGCTCGAGTGGGTCGACCGGCTGGACGTCGTAGTGGCAGTAGACGAGGACCGTGGGAGCGTTGGCCGCGTGTAGCCAGTCGGCGTACACGATCGGGTGGCCGCCGGTCTCGGCCACCTCGGCGTGCTCCATGCCCATCCGCCGGAGGTCAGCCACGATCCATTCCGCGGTCCGCCGGCAGTCGGCCGCATGCGCCGGAAGC
>DASUPH010000112.1:0-2793 GCA_036276275.1 Candidatus Limnocylindrales bacterium | reverse complement strand
GATCGTCCACGGCATCCCGAGGGCGAGGAGCAACGTCACGGCCACCTGGGCCTGGCCGATCACGAGGCTCCAGCCGATCGGCAGGGCGAGCATGCCGAACGCCATCCGGGTCACGGGTCGCCGCGGCCCGAGTCGCATCAGGGTCAGGACCATGGCGCCGACGAGGAGGAGCTCCCAGATCGCAGCCGCAGCCGGGAACGGGAGGAGGGCCAGGGGTCGGAAGGCGATCGCCAGCAGCGGTGGATAACGGTAGAAGGCCGCTTCGTCGGTGGTCGCCGGCTGGTCGTAGAGGGCCTGGCCGGCGTTGAGGCGTGTTCCCGCGTCGTAGTAGGCGTGGACATCGGCGAGGGGATCCGTGAGGAGATGGAGGACGACCGTCTCGATCCCCAACGCGACGCCGAGGACGGCCGCGAGACGGAGAACGAGAACGACCCGCGGCGTCGCCCAGCCGGGGGATGTGGCCTGCCCGAGATCGCCAGTCACGAGCCCATCCTAGCGACGGCGAGGGGCCGCGACGGGACCCTTCGGGAACCGCGACTGGGCCGTTCGTACCGGTCGGAGATGCGGCAGGCTGGTGCTACTCTGCACCGGCCGTGCGGATCCCGATCCTTCTGTACCTGCTCGCCCTGGTCGTCCGGATCGGACTCGTTGCCCTCTATCCGGACCCGGCCTATCCCGATTCCTACTACTACGTCGACGTTGCCCGGGCGCTCGCAGCGGGCCACGGCCTGAACCTCGACTTCGTCTGGATCTTCGCCGAGGTCGGCAACCGGATCCCGCTCGATCCGACGCTGCCGATCCCGGGCAACGCCCACTGGCTCCCCCTGGCGTCCTTCCTCCAGGCGCCGTTCATCCTCCTGTTCGGCCCGACGACGCTGGCCTCGGCGATCCCGACCGTCCTCGTCGGCTCGATCACCGCCCCACTGACGTGGCTGATCGCACGGGACGCCGGCTCGAACCGGGCCGTGGCGATCGGCGCCGGCATGCTCGCGGCGATCCCGGCCGCCGGCGCGGTGTTCATGGCCCAGCCGGAGAACTTCGCGATCCTCCAGCCGCTCGTCGCCGCGACGATCTGGCTCACGGTCCGCGGCCTCAAGGGCCAGCCGCGCGCCTACATCGCCGCGGGCTTCCTCGTCGGTCTGGCGTCGCTCGCCCGGAACGACGGCTTCATCCTGGGCCTGGCGGTCGGCCTCGTCTTCGTCTGGGACCGGCTCCGGGCCATGCGATCCGGTGGCCGGATCGCGCCCCGCCTGCCGCTTTCGGCCGCCGTCGGCTGCCTCCTGCTCTACCTGGTCGTCATGGGCCCGTGGTTCGCCCGCCAGATCCTGACCTTCGGGTCGATCTCGCCGACGACGTCCGGCGGCAGCGCGCTGTGGATCCGGACGATCCAGGAATGGAACAGCATCACCGCCGACCCCTCGCTCGCGAAGTTCCTGGCCCAGGGCCCGGGACCGATCATCGGGTCGCGGCTCGGTGGACTGCTCTCGGCGATCGGCAACTTCGCCGTGATCATCTGCTCGGTCGTCCTCGTCCCGTTCCTCCTCGTCGGCGCCTGGGTTCGTCGCCGATCGATCGACTTCGGGCCGTGGTTCCTGTATGCATTCCTGGTCTTCGCCGGCGCCACGTTCCTCTATCCGCTCCACGTCCCGGGCGGCGCCTTCATCCACTCGGCCGTCGGGCTCGAGGCCCACGCCTACATCCTCGCCCTGGAGGGCGTGGCGGCGATGGTCGCCTGGATCGCCCGTCGCCGGCCGAAGTGGGACCCGCGCGCGGCCGTCCCGATCTTCGTCGGATCCGTCGTCGCGTTCGTGATCGCGACGGCGCCGCTCTACGCGCTCGCCCTCCACAAGGCCTGGGACGAGAGCCGTCAACCCCGTCTCGCGCTCGCGGGTCAGATGGACGGTCTCGGCGTCGGGCCGGACGACCGGCTCCTGGTCATCGACAGCGCGGGGTTCAAGTACTTCACCGGTCGTCCGGGGGTGGTCACGCCCGACGATCCGATCGAGACCGTCGAAGCGGTCGCCAGGGCCTACCGGACCCGCTGGCTCGTCCTCGAGCGTGACGACATCGTCCGCTCGCTCGCCCCGATCCTCGCCGGTGGTCCGCGGCCGGCCTGGATCGGAGTGCCGGTGTTCATCGTTCCCGCCACGGATGGCAAGATCGCACGCCTCGCGATGTACCCGATCTGCCTCGACAACGACGACGAGCGCTGCGCCGGCGGACCGACCCTCGCGGAGCTTCCCGACCGGTGAGCCGCCGCGAGGCGGCCTTGTCCGCACTGGGGATGTTCGTCGCCGCGGTCGCGGTCCGGATCCTCGTTGCCTCCCTCATCGCCTTCCCGACCCCCGAGGACACCGCCTACTACGTCGGCGTCGCCCGGAACCTCGTCGAGGGCCGGGGGCTGATCGCCGACGCGATCTGGAGCTTCCAGACGCCGCCGCTCGTCTTTCCCCGCCCGGCGTTCGAGGTCTGGCTGCCGCTGCCGTCGTTCCTCGCCGCGCTGCCGATGGCCCTCTTCGGGGCGACATTCCGCGCGGCCCAGGTCATGTCCGTCGTCGTCGGCGCGATCGTCCCGGTCCTCGCGTGGCGACTGGGCGCGGACGTGGCCGCGGAGCGCGGACTGCCGACCGGGCGGGCACGGACGCTGGCCCTGGGCAGCGGCCTGACCGCCGCGGTCTCGCTGCCGCTCCTGCTCCACTCGGCGCTGCCGGACTCCACGATGCTCTTCGCGGTCCTCGCGCTCGGTGCCTGCCTCCTGATGCCGCGGCTGCTGGCCTCGGTCGAGGCGGAATC
>DASUPH010000111.1:0-12306 GCA_036276275.1 Candidatus Limnocylindrales bacterium | reverse complement strand
ACCGGCGCTCGATCCGCGCGTACACGTGGATCCCGCGCGAGCCCGACGTCTTCGGCCACCCGACGAGGCCCACGGACTGCAGCGACTCGCGCGTGGCGAGCGCCTCGTCGCGGATCTGCGACCACGGCACGCCCGGCACGGGGTCGAGGTCCACCCGCAGCTCGTCCGGATGGTCGAGGTCGTCGGCCCGTACCGGGTGCGGGTTCAGGTCGATGCAGCCGAGGTTGACGACCCACGCCAGCCCGGCCGCCTCGTCCAGGACGATCTCGTCGGCCGTCCGTCCCGACGGGAAGGTCAGCTCGGCGGTCCGGATCCAGTCGGGCGTGTTGTCCGGCGCGCGCTTCTGGAAGAACGGCTCCTTCGTGATCCCGTCGACGAACCGCTTCAGGGCCATCGGCCGACCGCCGGCGCCACGGAGCGCCCCGTCGGCGACCGCGAGGTAGTACGAGACGAGGTCCATCTTCGTGTAACCCGGCTCGGGGAAGTAGACCTTGTCCGGGTTCGAGATCGAGACCTCCCGGCCACCGATCTCGAGGATCTCCTTGCGGGTCGCCATGGTGCGATGCTAGCGGCCGATCGCAAGGAGGTGCACGTGACAGGGAGGTTGCGATCGCCCGATCATGACGCCGGGCGATGCGCTCAGGGTTCTCGCGTGAACGGACCGTCTTCGAAGATGATCGGGCGAACGAACGTCTCGACCGTGCTCGAGGCGGGCGACAGCGCCGTCATCGTGAACGACTTGTCGGCCCACTTGACTTCGTACACCGTGGCGCCGCAGCACGGGATGCGCAGGATGATCGTTCGGGCGTCGACCGGCGTCAGGGTCCAGGGAACCTCCTGGGATGGCTGCTGGTCGTCGACCTGCTGGCTGAGGATGAACTGGTTTCCGGACCGCACGTCGACGAAGATCCGGTAGTTCTTCGCGCCGCGGATGTCAAAGATCTCATCGATGACCGCCTTCTTCTCGCTCGTGGAGAGGGTGGTGTCCTTCTCGAGCCGGGCGAGGATGTCGGCGACCTGCCGCTTGGCGCTCGCGTAGCGTCCGTCGGGGATGGCGCTGGCCGTTGCCGCTGCCATCGACGCGGTCGCCGTCGACGGGACGGGCGCCACGGCCGCCGAGGAGGCGGCGGACGGAGCCGTCGAGGTCCCGCAGGCCGCGACGAGGACCGCGACCAGGCCGACCGGGCCGGCGAATCGTTGGAGCCACCGCGTGGCGATGACGGCAGTACGCATCGGGTCCTCCTTGTTCCGAGGGTCACCGCCGGTGGCGGCTCACGCATCCAGATGCCGGAGGCTGCGATGGGGTTTGGCCAGGATCGGCGGGGTGACTCCAAACGCGGCGCCTGCCGTCGGCATCTGGACGTCGACCGGCCCGTTTCGGGCGCGTAGCATCGCTGGACTTGAGGCGCCAGGTGACGTCGATCACGGCACGCGAAGAGCTCGGCACGTCGGCAGACGTCGCGCTCATTCGGCGTGCCGGACGCGGCGACGTGGCGGCGTTCGATGCGCTCGTAGCAACGCGGCTCGATCGTTGCTATCGCCTCGCGTGGTCGATCCTCGGGAACGACGCCGATGCGGCCGACGCCACGCAGGACGCATTCCTGGCGGCGTGGCGGCAGCTGCCGCGGCTCCGTGACCTCCAGGCATTCGACGGCTGGCTGAACCGGATCGTCGCGAACGCGGCGCGCATGGCGCGGCGTCATCGCGTCCGCCTTCGCGAGGTCCAGGTCGAGTCGGCGAACACGACGGCGCCCGTCCAGGTGTCTGTCCTTTCGACCCGCCCGGACCCGAGTCCATCGGCGTTCGATGCGGTCGCCGAACGCGACGCCATCGGACGCGCCTTCGATCGGCTTCGTCCGGACGAGCGAGCCATCCTCACGCTCCACCACGTCGACGAGCGACCCGTCGTCGAGATCGCGCGGTCCCTCGGGATACCGGTCGGGACCGCGAAGTGGCGGTTGCACTCGGCTCGTCGAGCCCTCGAGCGAGCGTTGGAGGCCGAGGCATGAGCGATCGTCAGCTCTCCGAACGCCAGATTGCCGCCGCGCTCGCCGCTCATGTGCCGCCGGCCGCGCCCGCCGGGCTCCACGAGCGGATCGTCACGGACTCATCGACGATGACGCAGCAATCGCCCCTTCCGTCGATCCTGGGTCTGCTCTTCGACGCGGATCCGGTCGCGCGACGGCGGGCCACGCTGCTCATGGCCGCGCTCCTCGTCATCCTCGGATTGGCGACGGCGGTGGCCGTGGGGGCGCTCCTGGAGCAGCAACGCCCGCGATCCATCGATCCGCCGCCCGATCTCGCCGCGTACATCGACGGGGCATATCGCGGCCTGGCCGACCTTCCGGCCTTCGAGATGGTGGGCCTCGAGCAGGGGGATCGGCACCGGATCCACTCCAACGGCAGGGGCACGATCCGGGACGAGCGGTTCTCGGTCAATCTGACCCGCATCGTCTCGAAAGATCACGTCGTCGAGCTGGGCCTCGATCAGAACGGGTCGCCGACGCTCGTCGACTCCGGAACCTCCGGCATCGTCCCCGGGCTGGAGATCGGGCGATACATGAGCCTGACCCAGACCTGCGAAACGCCACCGGTCTACCTCGATCTCGCCGTCGTCATCGGCCGGCCGACGCACCACGTCCGATGTGGACCTCGGGAGTACTGGCTCGATGTCGACACCCGGCTCGTGCTGCGCTCGGCGGTCGCCTCGTCGACCGATCCACCGAGGCGCGCAAGCTCGGCCGGCCACGACAGCTCCGGCCCGAGTCCAGCGGCGCTTGCCGACTGGGAGGTCACGGATCTTCGGATCGGGCCGCAGCCCGACGAGCTGTTCGCGTTCGCCCCGCCGTCCGGCTACGCGGTCGTCCGGTTCGACGACCCGGCCTGCATGTTCGTCGGGTTCGCCACCTGCACCGCGCCGAACGCGTCGCCGGCATCTCCGGAGCCGTATCGGACTCCTGTGCCGGTGGCCGGGCCGGACCAGGTCCCGGCCGATCTCGACGGGTTGCTCGCGTCCGTCGAGCAGGCGTATGCCGCGGTTCCCGCGCTGGAGCTCGTGATCCAGAGTTCCGCCAACCGCCGGGGCGAGTCGACCGTCTTCGGTCAGACGTCTCGCAGTCACCACTGGGCGGACGGAGCCGGGCGGTTCCGGACGCAGCTCAGCGACTCCGACAACACGATCTACATCACGACCGGCGGGCACATCTGGATCTCCTACCACGAGGACAACGGATCGACGGTCTGGCGCGACAACACGGGGGTCTTTGCGGACCACGGAGGCGTCGGCGACATCCAGTTCGACTTCCACCGGGATTGCGCGGCCGGCTGGCAGTGGATCGGCACCGAGCTCGTCGTTCAGCGACCGGCCGTTCACCTCGCTTGTGGTCCTGAGGACTTCTGGGTCGACGTCGAGCGTCGTCTCGTCGTCCGCCGGGAGGTGCGCCCGAGCGACCCGCTCGAGCTCGTGACGTCGATTGACGAGGTCGTCGAGCTTCGGGTGGGACCGCAGCCAGGTGATCTGTTCGAGCTGCCGCCCGGAGCGGTGACCGATCCGCCCACGCCCTGAACGCGGCCGGCGCTGTCGTCGGCGACGAGGTCGAGGTCGCGGTTCGCCCGATCGTGACGAGCGCGTCACGAGTGACATGGACGCACGAACGACCGATGATGGGCGTCGGACGTCGGCGACCCGATCGCCGCCGTCGCAGGATGTCGATCCCGACCGCCGCCGTTCGTCGTTGGGTCAGATGGGCCGCCGACCGCGACCCGCTGCCGCCAGGAGGCAACCCATGCGCTACCTGCTCCTGATCTATGCCGAGGAGTCCGACGCACCGCCGCCCGACGAGGTCGCGGCCGCGTCCCATGCCGCCTACGCGGCATTCAGCGCGGACGTCAAGGCGCGCGGCCGCTTCCTGGCAGGGGAGGCCCTGACCTCGACCTCGACAGCGACGACCGTCCGCAGCGTCAACGGCGAGACGGTTACCACCGACGGCCCGTTCGCGGAGACCAAGGAGGCCCTCGGCGGCTTCTACCTGATCGAGGCCCGCGATCTCGATGAGGCGATCGAGATCGCGGCGAAGATCCCCGCGGCAAAGGAAGGGTCCATCGAGGTCCGCCCGATCTGGGAGTTGCCGGCCGAGTACGCTATGGCCGAAGCCGAGGCCGCGGCCGCGGCAGCCGGCGGCCCGGGCTGACGCCCGACTGCCGCCTCCCTCCCCGATCCGCGATTCGCGTCACCACCGTTGCCCCCCACCCGCCCACCCTCTTGACCCGTGACCGCGCGGTCGCCGTCGTCGATCGCCTGTTCCGGGAGGAGCAGGGGCGGGCGGTGGCCACCCTCATCCGCGTGCTCGGTGACTTCGACCTCGCCGAGGAAGCCGTGCAGGACGCCTTCATCACCGCCCTCGAGACATGGCCGACGCGTGGCGTGCCGGACAACCCCGGAGCCTGGATCACGACGACCGCCCGCAACCGGGCGATCGACCGGCTCCGGCGGCGGCGGGTCCTCGCGGAGAAAGCGGAGCTCTTCGGCCGGCAGGCGCTGATCGAGGAGGAGCTGGCGGCGATCGATCCGGAAGCGGCGATGGACGGCGAGATGGAGATGAGCCCGATCGTGGACGACCGACTCCGCCTGATCTTCACCTGCTGTCATCCGGCCCTGGCGATGGACGCCCGGGTCGCGCTGACGCTGCGGACGCTCGGCGGCCTGTCGACGCCCGAGATCGCTCGGGCATTCCTCGTCCCGGAGGCGACCCTCGCCCAGCGCCTCGTCCGGGCGAAGAGGAAGATCCGCGACGCCGGCATCCCATACCGCGTCCCGGAGGATCACGCCCTGCCCGCGCGCCTCGACGGCGTCCTGCGGGTGATCTATCTCGTCTTCAACGAGGGCTATGGCGCATCGGCGGGCGACCGTCTGATCCGGCGAGAGCTGTGTCGCGAGGCGATCCGCCTCGGTCGGGTGCTGGTCACGCTCATGCCGGACGAACCGGAGGTCCTCGGGTTGCTCGCGCTCATGCTCTTCCACGACGCGCGGCGCGAGACGCGGGCGGGCCCGGATGGCGAGCTCGTCCTCCTCGAGGACCAGGATCGGGCCCGCTGGGATCGGGTCCGGATCGACGAGGGCCAGGCCCTGCTCGACCGGGCGATGCGGATGCGACGGGTCGGTCCGTACCAGCTCCAGGCGGCGATCGCGGCACTCCACGACGACGCGGCCACGTCCGGCGAGACGGACTGGCCGCAGATCGCGGCCCTGTACCGGGTGCTCGGAGAGATGAGCCCGTCGCCGGTCGTCGAGCTCAATCGGGCCGTCGCCGTCGCGATGGCGGACGGGCCGGCAGCCGGCCTCGCGATCGTCGATCGGATCGCGGCCGCGGGTCAGCTCGACGACTATCCCTACCTCCACTCGACGCGAGCTGACCTGCTCCGCCGCATCGAACGAGGCTCCGAAGCGGCCGACGCCTATCGCCGCGCGATCGATCTGACCGCCAACGCTCCTGAGCGAGCGTTCCTCGTGCGCCGTCTCGGTGAGCTGGATGGAATGAGCGGATAACGCCCGTGGTAACCAGGACGGGACCCGCCTCGCGCTTGCCCGAGTGCGAGACGCACGGGGCGACAGGCGGGCGTGACGCTCCGGGCCCGACGTGCAATGCCGTTGTAATCTGTCGACGCTCGGTCTGACACATCCCCGTGCGGAGGACGGCCCGATGCTGCCCGGGCAAACCGATGAGACGGATCCATGGCGGCCGCCGACCGGCACGCCGACTCCGGTGGGCTGAGGAGGACACTTCAATGCGCAGATTCCTTCCGTTGCTGGCGATCGTCGTCCTGATCGCAAGCGCCTGTACCGGCGGAGCGACGCCCACACCGGCCGGAAGCACGGGCACGGGCGCCAGCACGACGCCGAGCGAGGCTGCCGGCGGCAGCACGACCCCAAGCACCGCCGCGTTCGATCCGAAGGCGGTCACCGGCAACGCGACCCTGTCGGGCTGGCAGTCCTCCGACGCCGAGAACAAGGCGCTCCAGGACACCGTCGCGGCATTCCAGGTCGCGTATCCGAACATCAAGGTCGACTACAAGGTCATCACGGGCGACTACCCGACCGTCATGGCGACGAACTTCGCATCGAAGAACGTTCCGGACCTCTTCTACGTCGACGCGAGCTTCGGGCAGCCGTGGGCCGACCAGGGCTTCCTCCAGCCGCTCGATGACGACGTCGCGAAGGCCGGCATCGACACGAGCAAGTTCTTCCCGGGCTACCTCGCGCCGTTCAAGGGCACCGACGGCAAGACCTACGGCCTGCCGAAGGACGGCAACACGATCGGCATGGCCTACAACACCGCCGAGGTGCAGACCGCCCCGACCACGCTGGATGAGCTGATCACCGCCGCGACCGCGTTGAAGGGCAAGGACGGCCTGAAGGCCCCGATGTGCCTGAATCCCGGTCTCGACCGCGGCCTCACGTTCATCAATGCCCAGGGCGGTTCGATCGTCTCCGCCGATGGCAAGACGAACACGGTCGACACGCCCGAGACCAAGGCCGCGGTCCAGTGGTATCTCGACCTGTTCAAGAACGGGATCGGCATGACCGCCAGCGACATGGGCGACGACTGGTGCGGCACGAGCCTCGGCAAGAAGCACGCCGCGATCACGTTCGAGGGCGGCTGGCTCGACCCGTCGATGAGCTCGACGTATCCCACCGTGAAGTACGCCTGGGGTCAGGTGCCGACCGGTTCGTCTGGCAGTCCGGTCACGATCTCGTACACGGCCGCCTACGCGATCGGTGCGGACTCGAAGAACAAGGATCAGGCGCTTGTCCTGCTCCAGTACCTCGTTGGCGTCGACGGCATGACCAAGTGGACCGAGGGCGGCGTCGCCCTGCCGTCTCGCTCGGACGTGCCGACTCCGAAGGGCAAGGACATCCTCGTCGCCCAGGCTCAGTTCGCGAAGCCCGGCTCCGGGTTCATGAAGGACTACGGCGACGTGCAGAAGGCATTCCAGGACGCCTTCACCAAGGAGATCCAGGACAAGACGTTCAGCGCGGACAAGGTGATCGCGGCGACGAAGGCCGCCGTCGACACCGCGCTCGCCGGCTAGCCCGAAGCATCAGCGGCCGTCCGGCCTGCCGGGCGGCCGCTGAGTCCCGCAGCCTGGCTCCAGGAGGACCACGCGGATGGCGATCGCGAGCGCCCGGGACCGCCGGGCGTCCACCGGGATCGGTCAGCGATCCGAAGCGCTGGCCGGCTATGCCTTCATCGCGATCCCGATGTTCCTGTTCCTCGTCCTGAACATCGGATCGATCCTGTACGCCCTCTTCATCAGCGTGTTCCAGTGGAACATCCGGAGCGGGGCCGGAGCGTTCATCGGAACCCAGAACTACCTGAACGTCTTCAAGGACCCGATCTTCATCCGGGCCATCCAGAACTCCCTGTACTACGCGGTGGTGTGGGTCCCGCTCACGATGGCCGTCGGGCTCTTCCTGGCGGTCCTCGTGAACCAGAAGCTGCGCGGCCGGACGTTCTTCCGGGCCGCGTTCTACTTCCCGGCGATCGCCTCGTCGGCGGCGATCACCGTCCTGTGGATCTTCCTCGCCGCGCCCGATGGCCTCTTCAACGGGATCCGCGAGGCGATCGGGATCAACCCCCTGTTCCGGCTGGTGGGCTTCACGGACAACCAGAACTGGATCGGCAACGCCAACACGGCGCTGAACTCCGTGATCCTGCTGAACGCCTGGACCACCTCCGGCACCTTCATGCTGTTCTACCTGGCGTCGCTCCAGACGATCCCCGGCGAGGTCTACGAGGCGGCCGCGATCGACGGCGCCGGCAGCTGGCAGATGTTCTGGAAGATCACGTTTCCGCTCCTGAAGCCGGGCCACTTCTTCGTGGCCACGGTGGCGGTGATCGGCGCGCTTCAGCTGTTCGACCAGGCCCGGATCGCGGGTGGCACGACGGGTGATCCTGCGAACGCGCTGATGTCCGTCGTGCTCTACCTGTACAACCTGGCCTTCTACAAGTTCGACTTCGACCGCGCCGCAGCGGTCGGCCTGATCCTGTTCGCCATCATCTTCATGATCACGCTGATCCAGCGGCGGCTGTTCGGATCGGCGCCGACATGGTGAGCCGGCCATGACCGGAGCAGGCCCGGATCCCGCGATCGTTGTCGGCGTCACCCGCGACGGCGGAGCCTTCTCCGGGGAGACGCCCCTGGCCCACCGCGTCGGCGACCATCGTGCCAACTGGCGACGGCGTCTCGCCTACGCGGTGATGATCGGCTACGCGATCGTGATGTTCGTCCCGTTCGCATGGTCCGTGATCACGTCGTTCAAGACACAGGCAGACTCGGTCAACCTTTCGATCATCCCGCAGCCGTTCACGACCTCGGGTTGGGAGTACCTGTTCCAGCGTCTTGACCCGTCGCTGATCCGGCTGTTCGCGAACAGCTTCGGCATCGCCCTGGCGGTCACGCTGTCCAACCTGGTCCTCGCCAGCCTGGCCGGCTACGCGTTCGCTCGCCTTCGGTTCCCCGGGCGCGAGATCCTGTTCCTGATCGTTCTCGCGACGTTGATGATCCCGGACCAGCTCCGGCTCGTTCCTGTCTACCTGATCTTCAACGCGATCGGGTTGACGCACGGGCCCGGCGAATACCTCGCGGTCGTCCTCGTGATGGCGGTGATGGGCACGAATGTCTTCCTGATGCGCCAGTACTTCCTCTCGATTCCACGCGAGATCGAGGAGGCCGCCCGCATCGACGGCGCCGGCTTCTTCACGACCTTCTGGCGGGTCATGCTGCCTCTCGCAACGCCGGCTCTGTCGGCCGTGGCGATCCTCCAGTTCCAGGGAGCGTGGAATTCGTTCTTCTGGCCGCTGGTCCTTCTCGAGCGCCAATATTTCACGATTCCGATCGCCCTGACCTTCTTCCGGACCGAGTTCCAGACGAACTGGCCGCCGCTCATGGCCATGGTCGTCCTGGCGACGATCCCGATCCTGATCCTGTACATCTTCTTCCAGCGCTACTTTGTCGAAGGGATCGCGGCCAGTGGCGTCAAGGGCTGAACCCGCCGGGGCGTCGGGGCCCGCTTCCGCGTCGGTGCTCCCGACCGCTGCCATGCCGCTGCCGCCGAGCCTGCGCGTGGCCCAGCGCTCCGCCCTGACCGATTTCTACTTCCACTCGTGGCGGCTGCTGCCGGCCAACATCCTCTGGGCGGTCGTGACCCTCGCGATCGTCGGGCTCGCGATCCTCGTGCCGCCGCTGATCGTCCTCGCGCCGCTGGCAGCACTGCCGGTTGCCGGCATCTTCCGCATCGCGACCCGGATCGTCCGCGGCGAATCCGTGTCGTTCTGGGACGGGCTGTCCGCGTGGCAGAGCGAGATGCGCCCCGCGCTCGCGCTCGGAACCGGGCTGCTCGGGGCGACGATCGTCCTCGGCTTCAACTTCGTCAGCGGAATCCTCTCGGATAGCCTGGCCGGCTGGGCGTTCGCGACCCTCGCGTTCTGGGGCCTGGTCGGGACGTGGCTGTTCACCTGGGTTGCATGGCCGATCCTCCTCGATCCTGAGCGGGCGAGGCAGCCGGTCAGGGATCGTCTTCGGCTCGCGGCCCTCCTCCTCATTGCGCATCCCGCCCGTGTCGGGGGACTCGGGCTCGTCCTGGCCGTGCTCCTGGTCGTGAGCACGGTCGCGGTCGTCGCGCTGGTCTCGGTCTCCGTCAGCTTCAGCGCCCTGGTGGCCGCGCGCTACGTCCTGCCGGCAGCGGACCGGCTCGAGTCCGGGCTGGCACAGCAAACCGATAGGTCCCTGTAATGCGCAGCCCGTCCGGACGGGTTCACAATGTTCGGCAAACCGGGGGTGAAAAGGAGGAGGCACCAGTGACACGGTCTCTTCAACGCGCCCAGGCGTCGATCGCCGCTGCCTCGTTGATCGGAGGAATCCTGCTCGGAGTGCCGGCTGCCGCGCTCGGTTCCGGCGGCGGTGACAATCAGACCGAATATGTCGTGCTCGCCGAATCGGGAGCTTCTGCCGCCGACGTCCTCCGGGCGATCGCATCGGCCGGTGGCACGGTCACGAGCCGGAACGCGGCGATCGGCACCTTCGAGGTGCGCGGACCCGCTGCCGGCTTCGTCGAGGCCGTTTCGGCATCGGCTGCGGTCTTCGGCGCGACGCACGAGCGTCCCGTCGGCCAGATCCCTGACGCCGCCCCGATCAAGGCCTCGGACGCCGAGGTCGAGGCGCTTCATCCAGGCGCCGCCGGTCCGCGTCACGGTGGATCGACCGCCGGCTCGGACCCCCTGGACTCTCTTGCCTGGGGGCTCGCGATGGTCAAGTCCGATCTCGCCCGGGCCGTGAATGCCGGCGACTCCCGCGTCCTCGTCGGGATCCTCGACTCCGGCATCGACGCGTCGCACCCGGACCTCGCGGGCCAGCTCGAGACATCCCTTTCCCGGAACTTCGTGACGGATATCCCGGCCATCGATGGTCCGTGCGAAGACCCGTCATGCGTCGATCCGGCGACCGAGGATGACAGTGGCCACGGCACCCACGTGGCAGGCACAGTCGCCGCGGCAGCGAACGGCCTCGGCGTGTCCGGGGTTGCCCCGGGCGTGCGGCTGGTCAGCATCCGCGGTGGCCAGGACAGCGGCTACCTGTTCCTCGGCCCGGTCACGAATGCCCTGACGTACGGGGCCGACATCGGCGTCGACGTCATCAACATGTCGTTCTACGTCGACCCGTGGCTCTACAACTGCACCGCCAATCCGGCCGACTCCCCGAGCGCCCAGCTCGAGCAGCGGACGATCATCGAGGCGATGAACCGCGCACTCGACTATGCGAACTCCAAGGACGTCACCCTCATCGGGTCGCTCGGGAACAACCACGAGGACCTCGGGCACCCGCGACCCGACGCGACGAGCCCCGACTACCCGCCGGGCACGGCGTACCCGCGCGTGATCGACAACGCCACGTGTGTTGACCTGCCCGTCGAGGGGCACCACGTCATCGGGGTCTCGGCTCTCGGTCCGTCGACCGCCAAGGCCGACTACTCCAACTACGGGCTCGAGCAGATCTCGCTCTCGGCGCCCGGTGGCTGGTTCCGGGACGGCTTCGGCACGCCGACGTTCCGGACGAACGGCAACCAGATTCTCTCGACCTATCCACTCCACATCCTCCAGGCCGGAGGCCAGGTCGATGCGGCCGGCAATGTCACCCCGGCCGGCGTCGCAATCGGCGTCATGAAGGACTGCTCCGGGACGACGTGCGGCTACTACGCGTATCTCCAGGGAACATCGATGGCATCGCCCCACGTGACGGGTGTCGCCGCACTCGCGGTGAGCCGGTTCGGGGTGAAGGACCCGCGCAACAAGGGTGGCCTGCGACTGGCTGCCTGGAAGACCGAGTTCGTCCTGACCGACGGGGCCGCCGAGCACGCCTGCCCGGTGCCCCCGCTGTTCAGCTACGCGGCCGTCGGCCGCCCGCCCGAATTCGACGCGTTGTGCGAAGGCACGACGGCGTTCAACGGCTTCTACGGCCACGGCATCGTGGATGCCTATGCCACCGTGACAAGGAAGTTCGAGTTCTCGAAGTAGGCAACCCCCATTGCCCACGGACGCCGGCGGCCCGCCAGGGTCGCCGGCGTCCGAACGTCCCGGCCTCCGGTCGGCCACAATGCCGACGATGAAGGCACCCAGATGACCGCCGACGGCGATCCCGTCCTCCGGTTGCAACACGTGAGCCTGCCCTTTCCGGGGACGCCGGAGTCGCTCGACGCGGCGCGGCGCTTCTACGGCGAGATCCTCGGGCTCGACGAGTACCCGCGCCCGCCGAAGCTCCCGGGCGTCGGGATCTGGTACGCGGTCGGCGACCAGGAGCTGCACCTGTTCACCGAACCCGACGCCGTGGCGCTGAACCAGCGGTCCCGCCGCCATCCCTGCTTCCAGGTCCAGGACGCTGCCGACCTCCGAGCGCGTCTCGAAGCAGAGGGCGTGACGACCCGGGACCACGACGGCGAGATCCCCGGCCGGCTGCGGTTCTTTGCGGTCGACCCGTTCGGCAACACCCTGGAGCTCGCCCAGTTCGAAGCGGATCACTGGTAGTCCCCGCGTGAAGGCGTTGCGGCTCGACGCCGACTGGGAGCCCCGGTCCGGAACCGGCGCGCCGCCCGATCCGGCCGACGCGTCCGCCCGTCTCGGTCGCCGCGGGAACCAGGTCTGGCGCAACCCCCGGATCGCCGTCGCAAGCCTGCCTGACCCCTCGCCCCGGGCGGACGAGGTCGTCATCCGCGTCCGGGCCTGCGGGATCTGCGGCTCGGACTTCCATCTCGTC
>DASUPH010000110.1:0-3799 GCA_036276275.1 Candidatus Limnocylindrales bacterium | reverse complement strand
GTTTCGATCGGCGGCCCTCGCGCGGCCGGCGGCCGGATCGATGTCGCGTGGCGGGGTCTGCCGGACGTCGCGGCCCTCCCGCTGGACGGCATCGACGACCTCCGGACAGGGATCGCGACGCTCTCGGCCGGATTCCGCGGGACTCTCGCGCCCAGTGACAACCCGCGGGTCGAGTCCGCGGTGCCCGCTCTCCTCGAACGTGTCGGCCGGTCGGTGCTGGTCAGCCGCAGCGGGGTCATCCTGCTGACGATCCAGTTCGCGGTCCTCGCCGGGTACGCCATCGTCCTCGTCGCCGGCTTGCTGGTCGAGCGGCGACGGGCCGAGATCGCCCTCGTCCGGTCGCGTGGAGCCAGCGGCCTCCATCTCGTGGCGATGGCGCTCATCGAATCGACCTACCTCGCGGTTCCCGCGGCCATCCTCGCGCCGTGGCTGGCCCTCGGCGTCGTCACGATCCTCGGCTCTGTCGGTCCGACCGCCGGGCTCGGGATCGCGACCTCGGCGACGGTCGGCAGCGGCGCGGTCATCGTGTCTGCCCTGGCCGGCGTCGCCTGCGTCCTCGCCCTGACCCTGCCGACGCTGTTCGTGTCGGCCAGCCCGGCCGGGGCCAGGGCGGCGGAGGGTCGCCAGGCCCGGACGACGCTCGCCCAGCGGCTCGGGCTGGACCTCGCCCTCGTCGCGGTGGCGGCGGTCGCCCTCTGGCAGCTCCGCCTGTATGGCGCGCCACTGACCCGCAACGCCCGCGGCGCATTCGGTCTCGATCCGCTGCTCGTCGCCGCCCCGGCGATCGGGCTGGTCGGCGGCGCGGTCCTCGCGCTGCGCGTCGTGCCGCGGATCGCCGAGCTGGGCGAGCGGCTCGTCGTTCGCGGCCGCGGGCTCGTCGGTTCCCTCGGCGGCCGGCAGCTGGCCCGCCGTCCGCTCCGCTACACCCGAACGGCGCTGCTCCTCATGCTCGCCGCCGCCCTCGGGACGCTGGCGGCGGCCCACGCGGCGACGTGGAGCCGCTCGCAGGCCGATCAGGCCGCGTACCAGGCGGCAGCCGATGTCCGGGTCGTTGCGGACGACTATAGCGATCTCGCGACGTGGGCCGCCGGTCCCCTCTACCGCTCGATCCCGGGTGTCGTGGCCGCCACCCCCGTTGCCTACGCCCCCATCGACGTCGGCCGGGTCGTCCGTGCCGGCCGGCTCATCGGCCTCGACCCGACGGCCACGGTGGTCGCGGCGACCGGGGCGACCGGCCCCGACGGCCGGGAGCGGACCGCCCTGCTCGACCAGCTCGCGGCGAACCGCCCGACGACCGCGTCGGTCGCCCTGGCCGGGAGCCCGGTCCGGATGGCCGTGACCATCGACGCCGACTTCCGCGTCGACCCCGATCTCCGCGTGGACTCCGATGTCGGCGGGGCGATCCCGGTCGACAATCGCGAGCTGCACGTCTCGGTCCTGCTGGCCGATCGCGACGGCCGGCTGCTGCGAGCCGGATCTGCCGACGGGTCGATCACCGCGACCGGCCAGCGTCTCGTCGTGGCCCTGATCGAGGACACTGCCCAGCCTTTGCGCCCGAGCGGGCCGCTCCGCCTCGTCGGGATCGAAATGACCATCGTCGCTCCCGACAACGTGGCGATCCTCGGCTCGGTTTCGATCGTGTCCGTCGAGACGAGCGAAGCGTCGACGGGTGACACCGCGTGGACCCGGGTCCGCCTCGACCCTGCGGGTGCCGGCTGGCGCTGGGATCAGCTCGACCAGGCGAGCCGGATCGAGTTCCCGGCCGACCCGGCCGCCCCCTACCGGGTCGACGTCGGCCGGGAGCGCGAGATCTTTGGCTTCCCGGGTTCGAGCGGCTCGTCCTTCCGGGTGTTCGCCGGCTTGTCAGATGAGGCGATCCTGCCCGCCATCGCATCGCGCCGCTTCCTCGACCAGACCTCGGCATCGGTCGGCGAGACCGTCGCGGTGGACAGCCTCGGCCGGACGCTCCACGTCCGTCTGATCGCGGTCGCCGACCGGTTCGCGCCGTTCGACCCGGACGCGTCGTTCCTCATCACCGATCTCGCCGCGCTCGATGCGCTTCGGCTCGCCGCCACCGGTGCCACCGTCCAGGCAGACGAGTGGTGGCTGGCGGTCGATCCGGTCAAGTCGGACGGCGTCCTGGCGGAACTCCGCCAACCGGCCAGCGAGGCGCGTCTCGTGATCGGTCGCGACGAGCTGACGCGGACCCTGTCGAGCGATCCGGTGCCGCTCGGCCTGATCGGCGTGCTCGGCCTCGGCTCCCTGGCCGCCATGGTCTTCGCCGGGATCGGGTTCCTCGTCAGCGTCACGGTCTCGACGAGCGAGCGGCTGGGCGAGTTCGCCCTGCTTCGGGCGATCGGCCTGTCGGTGGGCCAGCTCGCGCTCTGGCTGTCGATCGAGAGCATCTTCCTGCTGGTCGTCGGGCTGATCGCCGGCTCCCTGCTCGGGCTCCTCCTTGCCTGGCTGGTGCTGCCCTTCGCGACCCTGACCCAGACCGGCACCGCGCCCGTTCCCGCCCCCATCGTCCTCGTCCCGTGGGAGGCGATCGCACCCGTTTACGGCGTCGCCGTCGTCCTGTTCGTCGTGTCGATCTGGCTCGTCCGGCGGCAGCTGCCGGACATCCGGATCAGCGGCGTCCTCCGCGCCCGGGGCGGCTGACGTGTCGGCCGTCCTCGTCACCCTCCGCCGGCTCCGCCAGGATCCCGCCCCGGCCGTCGGGCTGGGCCTGCTGGTGCTCGTGACGGCCGTCGTGTTCGGTCTCGCTCCGCGGATCCTGGAGCGGGTCGCCGACGACTCGCTGCGCAAGGTCGTCGCGGACGCTTCGGCGTTCAACCGCAACATCGCGGTGATCGACGAGCAGCCGATCCGGCCGGGATCAACGGCGGACCCGCTCTCGGAGGTCGCGTCCGAGGGCGACCGGCTGACCGCCGAGATGCCGCGGTCCGTCCAGGCTCTCATCGTCGACCGCCTGACCGTCGTGGACAGCGGCCGCTGGCACATCGAGGCGCCGACGCCGGATCCCGCCTTCGTCCGGTTCCGGATCCAGCCGGGCGCCGAGAGCCGGATCCATTACGTCTCTGGCCACGCGCCGACCGCCGTCGTCCGGACGATCGACCTGCCACCGCCCGCGACGCCCGTCCCGGGCGAGGACGTTCAGCCGACGGCCAGGGTGCTCCAGGTCGCCCTCTCGGTGAATGCCGTCCAGCAAATCCATCATGGCCTCGGCGAGACGGTCACCCTCACGTTCGACTCCCGCGATCCGCTCGTCGGCGGGCCGCGCAGCGGCATCGCGGCCATGGAGATCGTCGGGGTCTTCGAGGTCGACCGGCCGGCCGATCCGTTCTGGTACGAGGACACGGCCCTCGAGAAGGTCTCGTTTCGCTCGCTCGGCGGCGATTCCCGGCTGATCGACGCGACTGCGCTCATCCCGGCCGACGCCTACGAGCCGATGCTCGGGGTCGTTCCGCCCGACATCACCCCGGTCCGCGTGACGTGGCGCTCGTTCGTCGGCCCGGAGCGGATGCGGGCGGGGCCGATGAACGACCTGATCCGCGACCTCCGCCGGCTCGAGACAACGTTCCCCCGAAGCCAGCCGGCGACGCGGGCCCGGGATTCGGTCGCGATGCAGAGCGGGCTGCTGCCGCTCATCCAGACCCACGCGGCGCGCTGGACGTCGGCGCTGGCGATCCTGACCGTCATCGCCATCGGGCCGGCGGCGGTGGCGCTCACCGCCCTGGCCCTGATCGCGGCGATCGTGGCGCGCCGTCGACGACCGGGCCTGATCCTGGTGCGTGGCCGG
>DASUPH010000109.1:0-15056 GCA_036276275.1 Candidatus Limnocylindrales bacterium | reverse complement strand
GTGGTCGACGTCGACCCGATGGACATAGGCCTTCCGCTCGTGCCACTCGAGGCGATCGACGTAGTACTGGACCGACTCGTGCATGTAGATCGCCCGCTCGTGGACCACGACCTGGGCCGCGAACAGGTCGATCTCGCCCAGGACGCGTGGCCGGTCCGGGGTCGTGTCGATGATCACGACGTTCTCCGGGGCGGCGGTCCGGAGCGAGACCTCCGAGGCCGGGAAGTTCTCCGAGCTCCAGTACCAGCGACCATCCTCTGCCTGGCGGATGTGGCCCGACTCGGCGATGAACGCCAGGAGGTCATCGGCGACGCCCGGCCCGAACACCTCGCCCGGCTCGAACGGCAACTCGAACGTGGCACAGCGGAGATGGGCGATCAGGACGTGGAGGTTGTCCGGATCGAGGCGGGCCTCCTCGGATGTGCCGCCGAGGAGGAACTCCGGGTGGTGGACGACGTACCGATCGACCGGCGCCGGCGACGCGACCAGGACACCGACGCTCGTCCCACCGCGCCGGCCGGCCCGCCCGATCTGCTGCCAGGTCGCCGCGACGGAGCCGGGATAACCGGCCAGGATCGACACGTCGAGCCGGCCGATGTCGACCCCCAGCTCCAGGGCATTCGTCGCGACGACGCCGAGGATCTCCCCGTCGCGCAGGCCCTTCTCGATCGATCGTCTCTCCGTCGGCAGGTAGCCGCCGCGATAGCCCCGGACTCGGGAGCGCGGACCGAGGTCCTGGCGGAGCGCCTCGCGGAGGGTCGAGAGCATGATCTCGACCGCGGTCCGACTCCGGCCGAAGACGACCGTCTGCCGCCCTGCCCGGAGGAACGGCAGCGCCCAGCGCTGGGCGAGCGTCAGCGCGGAGCCGCGAGCACCGGTCGTCGGGTGGAGCAGGGGCGGCTCGACAAGGAGGACGTGGCGCTCGCCCGACGGCGCACCGTTGCGATCGACGAGGACGGGGGAGCGGCCGGTCAGGGTGGCGGCCAGCTCCAGCGGGTTCGCGATCGTCGCCGAGCAGCAGACGATCACCGGCCGGCTGCCGTAGTGGGCGCACAGGCGGAGGAGACGCCGGATCACGTTGGCGACGTGGCTGCCGAAGACGCCGCGGTACGTGTGGAGCTCGTCGATGACGATGATCCGGAGCTGCTCGAACAGCTGGAACCACTTCGTGTGGTGGGGGAGGATCGCCGAGTGGAGCATGTCCGGGTTGGTCACGACGACCTGGCCCGCGCCGCGGATGGCCGAGCGGATCGGCGCCGGGGTGTCGCCGTCGTAGGTCGCGGTCGAGATCGACAGCCCGGCCGCCGCCGACAGCTCCGAGAACTCGGCGACCTGGTCCTGGCCGAGCGCCTTGGTCGGGAACAGCCAGAGGGCGCGGGCGGCGGGATCGTCGGCGATCGCCTGGAGCGCCGGCAGGGCATAGCAGAGCGTCTTGCCGGACGCCGTTGGGGTGACCACAACGACGTCACGACCCGCCCGGACCGCCTCGATCGCCTCCGCTTGGTGGGAATACAGACGGTCGATGCCGCGTGACGCGAGACCGGCCCGGATCCTCGGGTCCAGCCAGTCCGGATGCTCCTGCCAGATCGCCTCGCGGGCCGGCAGGACGGCGTGGTGGGTGACGCCGCGGGCAAGCGACGGCTCGTCGTCGAGGATGCCGTGCAGGACGGCCTCCGTCGTGGCCGGGGCATAGGTTCGCATTCGGCTCCTCGAAATCGAACATGCGTGCGAAACAGCGCGAGTCTAGCAGCACAGTCCGCGACGCTCGTGACAGGTTGGCTGTCACGACGGCCCGGTTTGACATGTCAGCTGCCCGCAGCTACGCTCCGTCGACCGTGAGCGACCGCACCACCTCTCCGCCCCTTGACAGCCGTCGGCCCTCGCCGGGTTCCGACGACGATCCCGAGCCGGCCGAGGCAGCCGCCGACGGCCCGGAAACCGCCGATCGGGTCGACCTCTCGTCGCTCTCGATCGCGGGCATCAGCCGCCGCCACGTGGCCTGGCTGGCGGCCGCCCTGATCTCGGCGTGGATCGTCGTGATCTTCGCCCGCCAGGTCGGCGATGCATCGGCCGCAGCGAGTCGCGCGACCCAGCTCGTCGCCGACAACGCGGCTCTGGCGGCCGAGGTCCAGGCCCTCGAGCACGAGGTCGCCTTCATCGTCCGACCGGAGTACGTCGCCCAGCAGGCACGCGCCTATCGCTTCGGCGGGCCGCGCGAGATCCCCTTCACCCTCGACCCGTCGGTCGCGGCGCCGGTCGACGGCGCGCCTGGCTCGGCGAGCGTCCGGCTGGGCGCCCGCGACAACCGGCAGACGCCGCTGGAGTCGTGGCTCTCGCTGCTCTTCGGGCCCGGCAACTAGCGCCCTCGTCGCGGTCGTCGCGGCGTATCCTTCACGGGAGGGCACCCGGGTCCCGGGTGTCGGGGTGGAGGCAGCGAGGGGGCGATGATCCAGATCCCGGTCGAGGACCTCGTCTTCGTCGTGTGCACGCTGGTCGGCACCGGCCTGCTCCTCGTCACGGTTCTCGTCGACGACATCCTCGGGGGCGTCCTCGACGCGCTCCACCTGGGCATCGACCTCGGCGGCGTGTCGCTGATGCCGCTCGCCCTCGGGTTCGTGTCGATGTTCGGCGTCGGCGGCCTGTTCGCGACCCAGGTCCTCGACGTCCACGGCGGGCAGGCTGCCGTCGCCGGGGCGATCGGCGGCGCGTTCGGGTTCGGGCTCGTGTTCGTCCTCTTCACGATCCTCCGCCGCTCCGAGGGAGCAACGCCGTTCTCGACGCGGGATCTCGTCGGTCGCGAGGCGTTCGTCGGCGTCGGCATTCCGGCCGGGCGTAACGGCAGCGTCTTCGTCAAGGCCGAGGGCCAGACCCACGAGTTCAGCGCGACATCGCCGATCGACATCCCGGCCGGCACCACGGTCCGGATCACCGGGACCGCCGGGACGGGCCTGATCGTCGGTCTGATCGAGACCGCGACATCCACCGCACCGCCCACGCTCGGCGGGCCCGCCACCTGACCGGCGGCTCGCCGCCGCCCATCGCCTGACTTGTCGGCCCAGCGCAGAATTTTCGGAGGGAGCCTCTCGTGCCGGACCTGTTCTCATTCCTCGGTGGGGGGACGTTCGTCGTCTTCCTGGCGATCATCATCGTCGTCCTGCTGATCGCCTATCTCAGCACCCGCTACAAGGTCGCCGGCGCCAACGAGGCCCTGATCCGGTCCGGGCGGGCGACGCCGCTCGGGGGCGGCGAGGCCGGTCTCAAGGTCGTCCGCGGCCAGGGCATCGTCGTCCTGCCGCTGTTCCACAAGATCGGCAAGCTGAAGCTGACCGCCCGGCAGATCAACGTCAACCTCGCCGACGCAGTCTCGCGGCAGGGGATCAAGGTCGCCGTCCAGGGCGTCGCCACGTTCAAGATCGGCGCCGACGACGAATCGATCCGGAACGCCGCCGAGCGCTTCCTCGACGCCCAGGAGGAGCAGGTCGACTCGATCGTCAAGAACGTCCTCGAGGGCTCGCTTCGCTCGATCGTCGGAACGCTCACGATCGAGGAGCTGAACCTCGATCGTCAGAAGTTCCAGCAGGCCGTCCAGGACGCGGCCAAGGGCGATCTTGCGACGTCCGGTCTGCAGATCGATTCGTTCACGATCCAGGCGATCCGCGACGAATCCGGGTACATGGATCTCATCGGCCAGCAGGAGACCGCCCGTCGCGAGCGCGACGCCCGGATGGCGAAGGCGACGGCCGACCAGGAGGCTGCCGTCCGCGAGGCCGAGGCCGAGCAGATCAAGATCAATGCCCAGCGCGACGTCTCGCTGCGGAAGGCCGAGACGGAGACCCAGATCGCGGCCGCCGAGGCGCGGGCCGCCCAGGCCGGACCGCTCGCCCACGCCGAGGCGACCCAGGAGGTCACCCGCAAGCAGACCGAGCTCGCCCAGCTCGAGGCGGATCGCAAGCAGAAGGAGCTCATCGCGTCGACGATCCGGCCGGCCGAGGCCGACGCCGAGGCCCAGATCCGGCGGGCCGAAGGCGAGAAGGGCGCCCGGATCGCCCAGGCCCAGGCCGACGCCGAGCGGGTCAAGCTCGCGGGCCAGGCAGAGGCGGCGATCACGATCACGAAGGGTGAGGCGAACGCCCGCGTCATCCTCGTCAACGCCCAGTCGGAATCCGAGAAGACAAAGCTCGAGGGCAACGCCGAAGCCGGAATCGTCTTCACGAAGGGCGAGGCCGAGGCGAAGGCGCTCGAGCTCCGGGCGGAGGCCTACCGCCACTTCAACGAGGCGGCAGTGATCCAGACCGTCCTCTCGATGCTCCCGGAGATCGTCCGGGCGGCAGCCGAGCCGATGGCCAACATCAAGGACCTCACGATCCTCTCGACCGACGGCGCGTCCGAGGTGGTCAAGAACGGGACCCGGACCGTCGCCGAGGCGAGTGCCGTCGTCAAGGGCGTGACCGGGCTCGACATCCCGTCGCTGATCAGCGGCGCGATCGGCAACCGGGGGATCGGCGGCGACGACGAAGGCGGCTCCGGGGGTGGGGGGCGCGGTGGCGGCGGACGCGGTGGCACGGGCGGCTCCGGTGGTTCCGGTGGCTCGACCCGCGGCGGCCGAACCGCGGGCCCGAGGCCTGCCGCACCGGCACCCGCGCCGGCGTCTGCGTCCGCGGCGAACGGAGTCGGCGGCGAACCCGCTCCGGCGGCCTCCAGCGCGCCCGCGCCCGCCTGGGGCGCCGCACCGGCACCCGCTCGGTCCACGAGCGCGGCTCCAGCCGCGAATCCCGCCCCGACGGCCGCCCCTAGCGACGATGCCGCGGCCGCGATGGCCCGGGCCGACGAGACGATCCGGAAGGCCGCCCAGACGACCTCGGCCGCGCTCGGCGGCGCGAAACAGCAAGCCGTGACGGACGTCCGCGATACGACCGTCAACGTGGCCGCCCAGCGCCTGGCCCGCGATCTCTCGGCCATCCCCGGCATCGAGCGGTTCGGTTCCCTTCGTCTCGCCGAGCTCGACCGGGCGGGCCCACGACCGCTCCGGACCATGTGGCGGATCGCCCGCGGGGAGCTGGCGGACCGCTACGGCGACATGACGATCGGCGAGATCGTCGACCGCTACCGTGGCGGTGGGAGCAGCGGCGGGTCCGCGACCTCGGCCTGACGACGAATCGGCGATCCACGACCATGGCCGGAGTCCCCAGCGGCGAGTTCGCTCGCCTGATGGCCGAAAACCAGCGCTACCAGGACGCGTTCGACCGCTCGGCCCTGACGGCTGCGCCGCTGACCGGGCTTGCCATCCTGGCCTGCATGGACGCCCGGCTCGACGTCGAGGAGGCGCTCGGCCTCCGAACCGGCGACGCCCACATCATCCGCAACGCGGGCGGCCTGGCGACCGACGATGCGATCCGGTCGCTGATCATCAGCCAGCAGCTTCTGGGAACGGACGAGATCGTCGTCATCGGGCACACCGGGTGCGGGCTGCTCGGGATCGACGAGACATCGCTCCGCGACCAGCTCCAGGCGACCTCCGGCCGAGCCCTCGACATGCCCTTCGGGTCGTTCTCCGATCTCGAGGCCAGCGTCCGCGAGCAGGTCGACCGCCTGGTGGGCCATCCCTGGCTGAAGCGGGTGCCTGTCCACGGGCTGGTGTTCGACGTGTCGACCGGTGGCCTCCGGGAGATCGGATGAAGCTGCGATGAGAACGCTTCCCGAGGCCGAGCTCTTCGTCGATGCCCGGGCGCGCCTCGGCGAAGGTCCCGTCTGGGATGCCCGGACCGGGCGCCTGGTGTGGGTCGACATCGAGGGTCGGGCGTTGCTCTCGACGGACCCCGCGAGCGGCGCGACGACGACGCTGCCGATGCCCTTGCCGATCGGGATCGCCGTGCCGCGCCGATCGGGCGGGTTCGTGGCCGCCCTCGAGGACGGCTTTCACGCGATCGATGCAGATGGGCGGACTGAGCAGATCGCCGCCATCGACACGGAGGCCGGCCGTCTCCGATTCAACGACGGAGCGTGCGATCCGGCGGGCCGGTTCCTGGCCGGAACGATGGCCTATGACACCGCCCCCGGCGCCGGCGCTCTCTACCGCCTCGACGCGGACCTGCGCGTGACTCTCCTGCTCGACGACATCACGATCTCGAACGGTCTCGGCTGGAGTCCGGACGGCGGGACGATGTACTACGTGGACACGCCGACCCGCCGCATCGACGCCTTCGACTACGACGTGGCCGACGGGGCGATCGCCCGGCGTCGCCCGTTCGTCGACATCGAGGGCGACGGCCGGCCCGACGGCCTGTGCGTCGACGTCGACGGCGCCGTCTGGGTCGCACTCTGGCCGGGCTGGTCAGTCCGTCGCTACCTCGCGGACGGCACGCTCGACGCGGCTCTGCCCGTTCCGGTCGCCAAGGTCTCCAGCTGCGCGTTCGGTGGTGCTGCGCTCGACACGCTCTTCATCACGAGCGCCTGGACGGCGCTGTCCGAAGAGGAGCGCGAAGCCCAGCCGCATGCCGGGAGCCTGTTCCGGGCCCCGGTCGGGGTCCGGGGCGTCCCCCGAGCCACGTTTGCGGGTTAGGCGGCGCCTGGTTCGTTGAGAGGACTGAGATAGCGGGCGACGGCGGTCACCGGCCGGCTGGTCCGGAGCGGCGTGGCCGTCGACGACTCCGGAGCGACGTCCTCGGGGGCCAGCGGCCGGGCGAAGAAGAAGCCCTGGCCGTAGGTGCAGCCGAGGGCCCGCATCCGGGCCGCCTGGTCGGCGTCCTCGATCCCCTCGGCCACCGTCGTGATGTCGAGCGAGTCGCTCATCGCGACGATCGCGCCGGCGAGGGCCGCCGACTTCACGTCGGTAGGCCGCGTCTGGACGAACTCGCTGGCGATCTTCAGGGTGTCGACCGGGAACTGGCGCAGATGGCTCAGGGAGAAGTAGCCGGTCCCGAAGTCGTCGATGACGATGTGGACGCCCATCCGGCGGAGCGACTCGAGCGTCGCGATCGTGGTCGGTGTCGCCTTCAGCAGCGCCGTCTCGGTGATCTCGAGGTTGAGGCGCGTCGGGTCGAGACCGACTTCGGCCAGCGTCGCCTTCACCGAGTCGACGAAGTCCGCCTGCTGGATCTCGCGGGCGGACACGTTCACCGACAGGAAGAGCGCATCGGATTCCGGGCTCCAGCGCGTGGCCTGGCGGCAGGCCTCGCGGAGGACCCACCGGCCGATCGGCAGGATCGCGCCATTCTCCTCGGCGATCTCGATGAACTCGCCGGGCGACACGACGCCGCGATCCGGGTGATCCCAGCGCACGAGCGCCTCGACACCGGCCGTCCGGCCGGTCGCCATCTGGACGATCGGCTGGTACACGACCCGGAGCTGGCCCAGCTCGACCGCGCTCTGGAGCTGCGTGCCGAGCTCGTGCCGATCGCGGATCGCCGCGTGCATGCCCGGGTCGAAGATCGCGAAGCCGGCCTTGCCGTTGGCCTTGGCCATGTACATCGCGACGTCGGCGTTGCGGACGAGGTCGGCCGCCGTCTCCTTGCCGTCGTGGGCGCTGGCGATGCCGATGCTCGCCGTGACCGAAACGTGGTGGCCGGAGATCATGTACGGCGCCCGCAGCTCCCGGACAAGCCGCTCGGCCATGGCCATGGAACGCTTCAGGTCGGGCGTGTCGTCGGTGAGGATCGCGAACTCGTCGCCACCGAGCCGGGCGACCAGGTCGCCGTCGCGGACGGAGCCGCTGATCCGCTCGATGACAGCGACGAGGAGCTCGTCGCCGGCGGCGTGACCGAGGGTGTCGTTGACGACCTTGAAGTCGTCGAGATCGATGAACAGGACGGCGCTCGTCGAGGACGGTCGGGCGGCGCGGACGACGTCATCGACGACCCGTTCCAGGCTGAGCTGGAACATCCGCCGGTTGGCGGCGCCGGTCAGGGAGTCGCGTTCGGCCAGGTCCCGGACGCTGCGCAGGAGGACGGCATTGCGGAGGTTCAGGGCCGCGATCGCGCCGAGCTGTCCGAGGATCGAGGCCAGCCGCCGGGAGACACCGAGCATCGTCCGCTTGCCCTGCTCGACGATGATCGCGCCGACCGGCTCGCCGTCGGCGATCATCGGCGAGATGAGCAGCTCGCGGGCGCCGGGCAGCGCTGCGGCCAGCATCGGGTTGCGGATCGGGTCGAGCCGGCCGATCGGGATCAGCTCGCGGTGCAGCCACGAGGCCGCGATCACGTGGTCCGGTGCGACGGCGAGGGTCGGGACGGCGCTGGCGCCGTGCGCGGCCAGGACGACGGTCCGGCCGTCGCTGACCGCGACGACGAGGCCGCGGGCAAAGCCGAACCGCTCGACGAGTCCGTCGAGGACGATGCGCGACTGCCGGACCGGGTCGGGGACGTCGTCGAGCTGGGCGCCGAGCTCGACGAGGGTCTCGAGGTCGGATCGTCGCTGGCGGAGTTCGCGTTCGTTCATGGCCGAGAACGCCGACGTGGCGAGGGCGAACAGCCAGAACGCCGTGACGTTGAGGACGGGCATCCGGTCGAATTCGATCCCGCTCCCGGGAAGGACGTCGACCGGCGGGACGAGCTGGGCCGCCTGGGCGTAGAGAACGACGAAGAGGAGGAGGGAGTGCCACAGCGCCACCTTCAGCCCGGTTCGGTACGAGGCGAGGAGCGAGACGCCGACGAGGTGGAGGTAGACGAGGAAGCGGAGCGGACTCTGCGTCGCGCCGGTCGCGTACATCGCCCAGCCGAGATAGATCCCGTCGACCAGGAGGAGGAGGCTGAGGACAGCGAATCCGTGGCGGCCGACGGCCCGCCGGAGCCACTCCCCGGCGAACGACCACGCGACGTAGCCCAGGCTCGCCAGTCCGAGCTGCAGCAGCGACACGCCGACGAGCTCGGGGCGGACGGTCGCCCACAGGATGACGATCGCGGCCATGGCGACCCGCAGCACGAGCAGATGGAGCATCCGTTCGCTCAGGGCGGCGAACTCGCTGCCGTCCGGAAAGCGCGGCCGCGATCGAGCTGTCACAGGTCGCCCTCGTCGGCGAACGGCAGGAACGTGTCGGCCGAGGTGAGCGGAGCCGCGCGGAGCTTCGGGTCGCGGTCGTCGAGGCGCGACTGGATGATCAGGAAGAGGAGGACCGCGAGCATCAGGGCGAGCGGGAAGCCGAAGCTGGCAGCCACGGCCACGGCCGGGGTGACGCTCGGCCCGAAGCGCTCGACGACCGTCGCCACGAAGGACGACACGAGATCGCCTGGTCCAAGGTGGGGGGCCGCGCCGAGCTGGCTGATCGCCGAGTCGACGGCGCCGCCGCGCGTCTCGCTGCGACCCTCATCCGGGGACCCGGTCGAGCCGCCGGGATTGCCGCCGCCGGCGTTGGCAACGGGGCCGTTGCCACCCGAGAGGCCGGCGAGCGGACCGCCCGACTGACCGCCACCGACCGTCCCATCGGGCGCGCTCGACGGTGAGCTGCCCTGATCGGGCGTCTCGGCCGGCGAGGACGGTGTCGCGTCCGGTGTGACGGTCGGCTGCGGTGTCGGATCGGGGCTTGCATGCGAGTCATCGCCGCCCTGGACCGGGCGCGCAGTCGCGGCCGGTGTCGGGCTGGCGGTCGAATTGCTGGTCGGGGCCGGCGTCGGCGCAGCCGTGGCCGTCGCCGCCGGGATCGCCGTGGGAGCGGGCGTGCTCGTCGGCGCCGGGGTCGGCGCCGCGGTCGGCGTGCTCGCGGGAGACGGTGTCGCGGTCGGCGATGGCGTCGGCGTCGGCGTCGGGAGCGGGTTCGAGTCCGGGATGGGCGTCGGTGCCGGAGTGTCGGTCGGCGCCGGCGTCGGAGTCGGTGCAGGGTTGTCGGTCGGTGAAGGCGGCGGGGTGGGGGTCGCTGCGGGGGTGTCGGTCGGGGAAGGGGTCGGCGTCGGTGCCGGCGTCGAGTTCGGGTCCGGCGACGGCGTCGGCGTCGGCGTGGGGTCGGGATCCGGGTCGACTCCGACCGTGACACGGACCACGTCCGCGTTGTTGTCGAGCTCCGGATCGCCGAGCTGCTCGCTGTCGCAGAGGTTGGGCGAGCCGGCGACGACCGCGCAGATCAGATCGACCCCTTCGAGCGCGCCCGGGTAACTGATCGCACAGCTCGTTGCCCCGTCCATGTCGCAGGTGAAGTCGGGGCTGTTGCCCGGGCTGCCGGGATCGTTCGGGCCGGACAGGAAGTAGAATCGAACGCTGTGATTCGAGGCGAGCGGCTGGCCGTTGTCGTCGTAGAGGTTGGCCGTGACCGTGACGGTGGTTCCCACGTACGCGTAGCCGTCTTCGGGCGAGAGGTCGAGGGCAATGTTCGATGAGGCCGCGACTACCGGCTGGGGAAGGCCCGGGATCGCCAGCGACCCGACGAGGAGCGTCCCGGCAAGGGCGGCAATCGCCGGCCCACGTCGCCGGAGCAACGTCCTCTTCACGGGTCAACCTCCGTCGCTGATCGCCCGTCGCAGTTGTGCCCGCGGCCTCACAATTCAGCCCCGGTGCCCGCGACGCCCGAACGTGTCTCGAGCCAGCGAACCGTAGGTGGCCTACGCCATCCGGGGGAGAGACGAAGTAGTACCCGACGGCATCGCCCGTCCATAGGCCGTTGCCCGGATGCCCCCGGTGCATCGATGCACGTCCCGCTCCGGCCCATCCGATGGTCCCGCTCGCGGTGGGGTCGGGATCGGTCTGGCGCGGTCCCGGGCCATGAATGGGCCACAGCCGCAACGAATGCCCGGTCCGATCCGCGGTATGGTCCGGTCCCGCGGGCCTCGTGACGAGCCCGTATCGTGGCTGCGACAGGACGGCAAGGAGGACGGCGGAGTGACCGACACGGACGGCCCGGCCTCATTCGCCTCGGCCGCGGCCGGCCCGGCGGCATCCGCCGACACGCCCTGGATCCGGGCGGATGGCCCCGCCAAGGTCACCGGCCAGGCCCGCTACACCGCGGATCTCGCCTTCCCCGGCCTCGCCCATGCTCGTCTCCTGCTGGCCGGCCGGGCCCACGCCCGCATCGTCCGGCTCGACACGGCACGGGCCCGGGCGCTTCCGGGCGTCCTCGCGGTGCTCACCCAGGACGACGTTCCGGAACGTCGTTACGGCTCCTTCGACTTCGTCCTGGACCGGACGCTGTTTGCCCGCGACGTCGTCCGGTTCGAGGGTGAAGTCGTCGCGGCCGTCGCCGCCCTGACCCCCGAGCAGGCGTCCGCCGCCGTCGCCGCGATCGACGTCGAGTACGAGGACCTGCCGCCGATCCTCGATGTCGAGGCCGCCCTCGCTCCCGACTCGCCGCTCGTTCACGAGGCGATCGCCGATTACCGGCACGATCCCAACCTCGACCCGGCCGGCAACGTCGCCGGCCGCTCGACGATCGTCAAGGGCGACGCCGGGGCGGCGCTGGCCGGCGCGCCCGTCGTCGTTCGCGAGCGCTACGTCGCCGATATGGCCCACCCCGTCCCGATCGAGCCTCACGCGGTGACCGCCGACTGGTCCGGCGATCGGGTGACGATCTACTCGTCGACGCAGGTGCCGTTCTATGCCCGCGGCAAGACCGCCGAGGTCCTCGAGCTGCCGGAACATCGGATCCGCGTCGTCGTGACCCACCTCGGCGGCGGCTTCGGCGGCAAGTGCGACTTCCATTTCGAGGCGCACGTCGCGGCCCTCGCCCGGGCCGCTCGACGACCCGTCCGCCTGGTGCTGAGCCGGCGCGAGGAGTTCATCGCCCCGGACAAGGTGACCCACGCGATGATCGTCGACCTCGAGACCGGCCTGACCGAGGACGGGACGATCCTCGCCCGCAAGGCGCGCATCCTCCTCGATAGCGGCGCCTACGCCTCGGACACGCCGGTCCTGGGCCAGATCGCGGCGATGATGATCGCCGGGCCCTACCGGATCCCGGACGTCGACATCGAGGCGATCAGCGTCTACACGAACCGGACGCCGGCGGGATCCGTCCGGGCGCCGACCGGCCCGCAGGCCTGCTGGGCGGTCGAGCAGCACCACGACGTGGTCGCCGCCCGGGTCGGGCTCGACCCGGTCGAGTTCCGCTGGCGCAATCTCGTCCGCGACGGTGACGAGGGCCCAACCCGTCAGCTCCACGAGGGCAACGGTGCCATCGACACGCTGGTGCGCGCCGTGGAGGGGATCCAGGCGGGCGACCCGCTCGGCCCGAATGAGTCGGTCGGGGTCGCATCGGGCTGGTGGTTCAGCGCGCCGGGGCCGTCGGGCGCGTTCGTCCGCCTCGAGTCGGACGGCAGCGGCCGGATCGTGACCGGTGCCCAGGAGAACGGGACCGGCGCGGTGATGGCGCTCGCGATCCTCGCCGCCGAGGAGCTGGGGCTGAAGCCCGACGACTTCGCGATCACCTACCAGGACACCGATACGGGTCCGTACGACGGCGGCAGCTCCGGCAGCCAGACGACGTTCAACAACGGTCGGGCCGTCGTCGAGGCGGCCCGTGAGGTCCGGCGGCAGCTGCTCGAGCTCGCATCCGTCGCGCTCGAGGCCGCCGTCGGCGACCTGGAGCTGGCGGACGGCCACGCCGGCGTCGTGGGCAGCCCGGACCGCCGCATCTCGATCGCCGAGCTCGCGGCGACGGCCCATGATGGCGCCCTCCTCCTCGCCCGCGGTTCGGGGATGCCACCCGACGCGCCCGCGCACGATGCCTCGGCCTGTGTCGGCCGGCTCGGGTTCGAGTCGTTCGCCTCGCCGACCTTCTTCTGCCACGCGGCCCGTGTCCGGGTCGACCCCGCGACGGGGATCGTCCGGACGATCAAGGTCGTCGCCGCGACCGACGTCGGGCGGGTCCTCAATCGAACGGGCGCCATCGGCCAGGTCACGGGCGGCGTCGTCATGGCCCTCGGCAACGCGACGCTCGAAGGGACGATCTACGGCGGGGACGGCCGACAGCGCAACGCGTCGCTGCTCGACTACAAGCTGCTGACGAGCGCCGATTCGCCGGAGATCGAAGCCATCTTCGTCGAGCATCCGGCCTCGAACGGCGGACCACGTGGTTCGAAGGGCGTCGGCGAGCCGCCGATCGTCCCGACGGCCGGGGCCGTCGCCAATGCGATCGCGGCGGCCACCGGCCGTCGCATCCGGCGGCTGCCGATGACGCCCGAGCGGGTCTGGCGGGCGGTCACGACCGGCGACGACGGCGCGGCGGAGATCACCACATCGCTCGGACCGCGACCGGCGGCGGCGGAAGCCCGATGACCCTGCGGTTCGCCGGCCCGACGACGATCGAGGCGGCCCTGGCGATCCTCGCCTCCGACAAGGCGTCGCGACCGATTGCGGGCGGCACGGATCTCGTCGTCGCGGCTCGCCAGGGTCGCAAGCCGCTGCCGGAGTCGATCGTCGCGATCGACCGGATCGCGGAGCTCGAGGGTCACGAGGTCGTCGACGGCGCGCTCGTCCTCGGAAGCCTTGCCTCGCACGCATGGATCGCCGACTCGGCCGAGGTGCGCTCGACATGGTCCGCCCTCGCCGATGCGTCCTCCATCGTCGGGTCGCCGGCGACGCGTGCCACGGGCACGATCGGCGGCAACCTGATGAACGCGTCGCCGGCCGCCGACACCACGGCGCCGCTGGTTGTCCTCGACGCGAACTTGATGCTTCGGGCTTTCGGACGGGGCTCGCGGATCGTTCCCGCGGCGAACCTTGCCACTGCCCCGGGCCAGACGTTGGTAGCCGCCGACGAGCTCCTCACCACGGTGGTCGTCCCGGCGCCGCCTCCTGGAAGCGGCTCGGCGTATGTCCGGCTCGAATACCGGCGGTCGATGGAGATCGCGGTGGTCGGCGCGGCGGCCCTGGTGACCCTCGCCGCGGACGGCTCGATCGCCGCCGCCCGGATCGCCCTCACCGCTGTCGCCCCGACGATCGTCCGGGCGCCCGAGGCCGAGGCGGTCCTCGTCGGTGCAGCGGCGGATCCGGAGACGTTCCGCGCGGCCGGCGAGGCGGCAGCCGCGGCCGCCAGCCCGATCGACGACGTCCGGGCGAGCGCCGACTACCGCCGGGCGATGATCGTCGTCGTCGTCGCCCGGACCCTCGCCGCCGCGGCTGCTCGCGCCCGCGGCGTGTCGATCCCGGTCCCGGCGTCGCGCTGGGCTCACGGCCAGGAGATCTGATCCGTGCCGGAACGCCTGGAGCTGGTCGTCGACGGGCTGCCGTTGAGCGCCGTCGTCGAGCCCGACCGGACGCTCCTCCGGGTCCTGCGCGACGACCTCGGGCGAACCGGCACCAAGGAGGGTTGCGACGACTCCGAGTGCGGGGCCTGCATGGTCCTCGTCGACGGCCGGCCGGTGAACTCGTGCTCGTACCTCGCGCTCCAGGCTGCCGGCCGCGAGATCACGACGGTCGAGGGACTGGCCGGAGCCGACGGCCTCCACCCCCTCCAGCGGGCGTTCCTCGAGGGCGGCGGGATCCAGTGCGGTTTCTGCACGCCGGGGATGCTGATCTCCGCGACCGCGCTGCTCGCGTCGGACCCGGATCCGTCCGAGGACGCGATCCGGGACGCCCTCGCCGGCAATCTGTGCCGCTGCACCGGCTACCAGCCGATCATTCGCGCCGTCCAGCGGGCGGCGGCGGAGATGCGGGCCTAGGGATCGTCCGTAGTCGCCGGAAGCCCGGCCGCCGTCTTCGGCACCACGTGATAGAGGATCCCGGCGTGGTCGAGGCCGCGCCGGCCGTACGGCAGGGCCAGTCGCGGACCCGCGATGAGATCGAAGGAGTCGCGCAGCGGGTCCAACTGGCTCTCGACGGCGAAGAGGGCGTACAGCGGCCGGTCGCGGGCGACGTCCTGGAGCGTTTCGGTCACCGGATCGCAGACCACTCGGGCGGCCACGTCGTACGCTCGCAGCGACACGTCGGGCCGCTGACCCTCGATGCAGTGGACATAGCTGAGGGTCGTGAGCGCGTCCCAGTACGTGACCAGGACGGCGTCCCGCGGGAGATCGGCAAACACGGTCTCGGCGAGATCCTGGCCGACATGGTTTTCGCTCTGATCGTAGGTCGACCAGTGGCCAAGGGCGATCGCGATCGGCAGGACAAGCGCCACGAACCCCAGCTCGGCGACCTCGCGG
>DASUPH010000108.1:0-8541 GCA_036276275.1 Candidatus Limnocylindrales bacterium | reverse complement strand
GGAGCAGGCGATCAAGTGGGCGAACGACGTCCGGTTCGGCCTGGCGGCGTCGGTCTGGACGAGGGACGCGGGTCGCGGCATGCGGGTCGCCCGCTCGATCCAGTTCGGGACCGTCTGGATCAACGACCACTTCATGCTCGTCTCCGAGATGCCGCACGGCGGCTTCAAGGAGTCGGGCTACGGCAAGGACCAGTCGATGTACGCGGTCGAGGACTACACGGTCGTCAAGCACGTGATGCTGAAGATCTGAGGACTTGGCCGGCGCTCGGATTTACGCCCCACGAGCACAAGCGACGAGTTGGGCGGGAATCGGCGGGAATCGAGCCTGGTTCGGGGTCGGATTCGCCGGTTCTGCTCGCCTGGCGCACAACACGTGCGTCAGGCACGTGAAACACGTCGCATGTGCTCGCCCCAGGTAAACGGGCACTACACGCCCGCCGCCATCGCGTCGCGGATCGCGCCAAGCGCGGCGAGCGTCTCGAGGTCCCACGGGGAGCGGAAGATCAGGATCGGGTGGCGGAAGCCGACCGCGGCGTACTCGGATAGCGCCGCCGCCACTGCCTCGACCGGGCCGCCGACGACGAGCCGGCCCTCGCCCTCCCGCGGCTGGTGCGTAGCCGCGTACGACGCCCACACCCGTTCGGCCTCGGCCCCGGAAGAGCGGACGACGACGTTGAGATTGACCGTCCGCTCGATTTCGGTCTCGTGGCGGCCGACCTCGAGACATCGCTCGCGAAGGATAGCGTCGCTGGCGGCGAGACTGGCCGGCGAGCCGTAGGCATTCCAGAGGTCGGCGTGGCGAGCCACGATCCGGAGCGTCTTCTGCGGCCCCGATCCGCCGATCAGGATCGGTAGGTGCGGCTGGACGGGCCGCGGCGCGGCGAGCGCGTCACGGAGGTGGTAGAACCGTCCGTCGTGACTGAAGCGCTCCCCGTCGAGCAGTCGGCGAACGATGGCGACGGACTCCGCGAGACGGTCGAGCCGCTCACCGAACCCCGATCCGAAGTCGAGCCCGAATGCCCGATGCTCGTCATCGAACCAGCCGCCACCGAGCCCCAGGATCGACCGACCACCGCTGATGTGGTCGACGGTGGTCGCCAGCTTCGCGGTAAGCCCGGGGTTGCGAAACGTGTTCGCGGCCACGAGGAGACCGATCCGGGCACGGGTCGTGACCGCGGCTACGGCGGCGAGCGTCGACCAGCCCTCGAGCTTCGGATCATCGGCGTCGCCCTCGTCGGAGAGGAGGTGGTCGTCGATCCAGAGGTCGTCGGCGCCACCGGACTCGGCCGCCTCGACGGCCGCACGCAGCGACGGCCAGTCGGTCCGCTGGACCCAGAAGGCGGCGCCGATCCGGAGCGGGTGACGGGGCGTCCCCGGTTCAGGCATCGGCCGATGGTACGCTCGGGCCGATGCCGCATGCGCTCCCGGCCGACGCCCGCGTCGCCGTCCTCGCCTGGTACGACGCCCGTGGCCGCGCCCTCTCGTTCCGCACCACGCGCGATCCGTGGGCGATCCTCGTCTCCGAGGTCATGGCCCAGCAGACGCAGATCTCCCGCGTCGTCGAGGCCTGGTCGCGGTTCCTCGTCCGGTTCCCGACCGTGATGGCACTCGCGGCCGCCTCGCCGGCCGACGTCTTGCGAGCGTGGCGCGGGATGGGTTACGACCGCCGCGCGCTGAACCTCCACCGCACGGCGCGGGTGATCGTCGCGGAGCACGACGGGCAGGTCCCGCGCGACCTCGCCGCCCTACAGCGACTTCCAGGGATCGGGCCGTACACCGCCAGGGCCGTGGCCTCGATCGCGTTCGGAATGCGCGTCGGGGCCGTCGACACGAACGTCCGGCGCGTCCTCGGCCGGGCCCTCGGCGGTGGCGCCGGGCTGGCGCCGCCCGCCCTCCAGGCAGCGGCCGACGCATCGGTCGATCCGGATCGGCCCGCTGACTGGACGCATTCCGTCATGGACATCGGGGCGAAAGTGTGCCGGCCCGCTCGTCCCCGGTGCGACGATTGCCCGCTCCGCCCGTGGTGCCAGTTCGCTCGGTCACCCGCTGCCACTCGCCCACGGCCGCTCTCGACCGCGCGCGACGAAGTCGCCCCGGCGTCGTTCAAGACCACGACCCGCTGGCTCCGGGGCCGGATCGTCGACCGGCTGCGAGACGCCGACGGCGCGAGCTGGATCGTCGTCGAGGCGCCGATCGGCGACCACGCCGAGCGCGCGATCGACGCGGCCCTGACCGCGCTCGCCCGGGACGGGATCATCGAGCTCGATCCGCTGGTGACACGTCGGGCCCGCCTGTCCACGGCCTAGGGACACGACGCTCGGCGCGCCGCCGCCGGGCACCGGCTACGCTTCGGGCGATGATCCCGTCCGCATCGTCGCGCTCGAGGGGGACCGAGCCGGCGGTCCCGCTTCCTGCCGACGACCCGGAGCTGATGAGCTTCGACCTGCGCGGGCTCCGCCAGCGCTGGGCATCGGCCGCTGCCCGACCCCCGATCACGGCCGAGGCGATGGCCGGCGCCGATCACCGGGCCCAGGCTCGCGGCACGCCCGGCGAACGGCTGATGGAGCACGCCGGTACCGCCGTCGCGGCCGCCGCCCGCGCTCTCGCCATCGACACCGAGCGCTGGGGCCACGGCCCGATCGTCATCCTGGCCGGGCCCGGCAACAACGGCGGCGATGGGCTTGTCGCCGCCCGGCGGCTCGCCGCCGCCGGCGCCTCGGTCGTCGTCGCTCTGGTCGCCGCCGACGCGCGACCGTCGACGCCGGACGCCGCCCGGAACTGGGACCGGATCGTCCGCGACCCGCGGATCACGATCGTACACACCGCGGTCGCCCGGGACGTCGCGATGCTGGGTCAGGGGATCGAGAAGGCGGCGATCGTCGTCGACGCGTTGCTCGGGACCGGTGTCCGCGGCGAGCTCCGCGAGCCGATCCGCTCGGCGGTCGATGTCGTCAATGGGGCGCGGGCCGCGCTGGTCCCGATCCTGGCGGTCGACACGCCGACCGCGATCGACCTGACGAGCGGCGACCCCTCCGATCCGGCCGTCCGGGCCGACCTGACGGTCACCTTCCATCGGCCGAAGACGGGCCTCCTCACGCGCAACGGAGCGGCGCTCGCCGGCCGGGTCCTCGTCGCTCCGATCGGCATCCCGCCGGAGGCCGATCGTGGCTGACCGCCGGCCCGGCCTGCGGGAGGTGCTCGTCGTCGGGGCGATCGTCGTCGGGGTCGTGGCCGCGGCCGTGCTCGGGACGTTCCTCCTGCCGCCGGATGGCCAGTACGTCGTCCTTCGCACTCCGCTCCTGATCCTCGTGCTGATCGTCGGAACGGCCGGGGTCCTGTGGCGGATCACCCGGCCCGACCGACCCGACCGCCCCGAGCGATGACCGGGGCGCCCCTCGACCGTCGCCGGCGCGATCTCGCATCGCTCGCTGACGCCGAGCTCGACGTCCTCGTCGTCGGGGGCGGGATCGTCGGCAGCGGCACGCTCCTCGACGCGGCGACCCGCGGCCTGAAAGCCGGCCTCGTCGAGAGCGATGACATCGCGGTGGGGACGTCTTCGCGGTCCTCGCGACTGATCCACGGCGGACTCCGTTATCTCGAGCAGTACCGCTTCGGGCTCGTTCGCGAGGCCCTCGCCGAGCGCTCCCGGATCCTCCACCTCGCCCCGCACCTCGTGACGATCGAGCCGCTGCTGTTCCCGTTGTTCGGCTGGCCTGTCGCGACGCGAGCCTTCTACCAGGCCGGGATGACCCTCTACGACCTCCTCGGGGCGAGACGCGACGGTGGCTGGCACCGCCACCTGTCGGTCGACGCGGTCCTCGCCCACACGCCGGCGATGCGCCGGGCGCGCCTCCGTGGCGGCCTGATGTTCCATGACGGTGTCGAGGACGATGCCCGTTACACCCTCGCGGTCGCCCGGACGGCGCAGCAGGAAGGGGCGACGGTCGTCACCCGGGCCCGCGCGGAGGGCCTGATCGAGGAGGACGGCCGGATCGTCGGGGCGCGTGTCTGCGATGGGCTGAGCGGTGAGGTCATCGAGGTCCGGGCGCGGGTCGTCGTCGACGCCACCGGCGTCTGGGCAGCCGACCCGCGATCGCCGCTGTCGGGCGGCACGACCCGCCTCCTGCCCAGCCGCGGCGCCCATCTCGTCGTCCCGCGCGAGCGGATCGCGAGTGACGTCGGCTTGACGATCCGCGTCCCGGGCAAGGTCGTCTTCCTCGTGCCGTGGCCGCGGTTCTGGCTGATCGGCACCACGGACGCCCCGTACGGCGGCCCGCTCGACCGCCCGATGGCCGGCCACGACGAGGTCGACGAGCTGCTGGCCGCGGTCAACCGGGTCCTCGACGTCGACCTCCGTCGCGACGATGTCGTGGGGACGTATGCCGGGCTCCGACCGCTGATCGCGCCGTCCGGCGGCTCCACGCTGACCGCTTCGCGCGAGCACCGGGTCGTGGTCGAGCCGAACGGCCTCGTCCGGGTGAGTGGCGGCAAGTACACGACCTACCGGGTGATGGCCGAGCAGACGGTCGACGCGGCCGTCGGCGTCCTCGGCGAACGACCGGCGGATCGGCCGTCGCGGACGGCGACCCACCGCCTCATCGGCGCTGCCGATCGACCGGAGCTGGACCGGCTCGCGGGCGGCCTCGTGAGTGAGGCGGTCCTGCCGCCCGCCATCGCCGCCCGACTTGTCGCCCGCCACGGCCTTGCGGCCGGCGACGTGGTCGAGCTCGGTCGCTCGTCCGGAATGATGGCGACCCTACCCGGCAGTGAGCATCTCGAGGCAGAGGTCGCCTGGGCCGCCCGTCATGAGCTCGCGCTGTCGCTGGACGACGTCCTGGCCCGGCGCATGCGTCTGGTCCAGGAGCTGCCGGATCGCGGGGCGTCGATCGCGCCGCGGGTCGCCGCGATCATGGCGACCGAGCTGGGCTGGGACGAGACCCGCCAGGACGCGGAGGTCGAGGCGTATCTCGGCGAGGCGAGGCGCGAGTACTCGGTCCCGTGACGGGCACATTCGTGCTGGCCCTCGACGAGGGCACGACGAGTGCCCGTTCGATCGCCTTCGATCGGTCCGGCGCCGTCGCCGCCGTCGCCCAGCGCGAGTTCGAGCAGCGCTATCCGGCTCCGGGCGACGTCCGACACGACCCGGAGGCGATCTGGGAAGCCCAGCTGGCGACCGCCCGCGAGGTGATCGAAGCGGTCGGCGGGGCCGACGCGATCGCGGCGATCGGCGTCACGAACCAGCGCGAGACGGCGGTGATCTGGGAGCGCGACGGCGGTCGGCCCGTGGCCGACGCGATCGTCTGGCAAAGCCGGGTGACGGCGCCGTTCTGCGAGTCCCTCCGGACTGCCGGTCACGAGACGGCGATCCGGGCGAAGACCGGCCTGCCGCTCGACGCGTACTTCAGCGGCCCGAAGTTCCGGCAGATCCTTCTCGAGGATCCCTCCCTTCGGCCTCGGGCCGAAGCCGGCGAGCTCGCAGCGGGCACGATCGAATCATTCCTGATCGGGCGGCTGACCGGCGGACGAGTCCATGTCAGCGAGGTCTCCAATGCGTCCCGGACGCTGCTCCTCGACATCCGGAGCGGCGCCTGGGACGACGAGCTGCTGCGCCTGATGGAAGTCCCGGCCCGGCTCCTGCCGGAGATCCGCAGCTCGTCGGAGATCTACGGCGAGACCGACCCGGCCCTGTTCGGCCGGCCGATCCCGATCGCCGGCGCTGCGGGCGACCAGCAGGCGGCGATGTTCGGGCAGGCCTGTCTGTCGCCCGGCGAGGCAAAGGTGACGCTCGGGACGGGGGCGTTCCTCCTGGCCAACACCGGCTCCGAACCGGTCGAGTCCGAGCATGGCCTGCTCGCCACGATCGCCTGGCGGCTGGGCGCCCGTGCGCCTCTCGTCTACGCGGTCGAGGGGTCGGTGTTCGTGACCGGAGCGGCCGTCCAGTGGCTGCGCGACGGCCTGGGGCTGATCGCCGAATCGGGCGATGTCGAGGGGCTCGCCGGGCGGGCCAATGACAGCGGCGGGGTCGTGTTCGTGCCCGCGTTCGTGGGTCTCGGCGCTCCCTACTGGGATCCGGCCGCGCGGGGCACGATCGTCGGCCTGACCCGTGGCACCGGCGCCGCCGAGATCGCTCGGGCGACGCTCGAATCGATCGCGTTCCAGGTCCGTGACGTCGTCGAGGCAATGGACGCCGATCTCCACTCCCCGTTGAGCGGGTTGCGGGTCGACGGCGGGGGCACGGGCGATCTCGTCTGCCAGCTCATCGCGGACCAGATCGGTCGGCCGGTCGAGCGTCCCGTCGTCCGGGAGACGACGGCGTTCGGAGCGGCGGCACTGGCGGGTCTGGCTGTCGGTTTCTGGTCGGATCCGGCCGAGATCGGCGCCATCCGGACGGTCGAGCGACGCTTCGAACCGGCCGCGGCAGACGATCTTCGCGAGGCCGGCTACCGGGCATGGCGGCGAGCGGTCGAGCGGTCGCGAGGCTGGGCGGCGCCGGGCTGAGCGGCCGGCGATTGTCGCGCTCGGTGCCTCGATGCTCCGTGATCGGTGGTGCCGTAAGCGGGATTCCGGGGAATCGGCGAAAATACCTCTGTACAAGTCCGTCGTCAGTCGTCTAGACTCCCGCGCGGAAGTGCCGTTGGAAGCGTCCAACGGCTAGAACAGACGTAGCTCGACGACGACTCGGACTCCTCTCACGGCTGACGCGAGAAACCCGGAGGGATCGCGACGGCTACCGAGAGGAGTTTTCGTTTCGTGTACAACGACAAGAACCTGACCTGCGCCGATTGCGGCCAGGAGTTCGTGTTCACAGCAAGTGAGCAGGACTTCTACGCACAGCGTGGGTTCACCGAGCCGCGCCGTTGTCCGTCGTGCCGTGCCAGCCGCAAGGCTGCCCGGAACGCGGGCGGTGGCGCCGGTGACAGCAGCTACGGCGGCTATGGCGCAGGCGGCGGGTACTCCGCCGGCGGTGGCTACAGCAGCGGTGGCGGCGGTGGCGCTGGTGGATATGGCGGCGGCGGCGGTGGTGGCGGCTACGGTCGCGACCGCGGTCCCCGCGAGATGTTCACCGCCACGTGCTCGTCCTGCGGCAAGGATGCCCAGGTCCCATTCCGCCCGACCAGCGGCAAGCCGGTCTACTGCTCTGACTGCTTCCGCAGCCAGCGCGGGGGTAGCTCCTACTAGAACCATCCTCTCGGCGCGGGCCCACGACGGGCCCGCCGAACCAGCGTGATCTCGACCCGGGTTGTCAGCCGACCCGGGTCGTTCGATTCTCAACCCTTGACCGCCGGCTGTCGCGCCTGACGCCCCAGGGCGCGTTGGAGCCTGCGCTCCTCGCTCACGGACCTTCAAGTCCGCTCGCTCCGGTCCTCGGTTCCGCATTCCCCTGGTCCGCCAGCCGCGACGAACGCAGTTCGGGCCACGCCGGCTTTACGCCCCACGAGCACATGCGACGTGTTCGATGGACTGATGGCCTGTCGGTGGCCGGATTCGGCCCGAATCGGTCGATTTCTGCACATCGGGTGTACCAACCGGGCATCCCGGGCCCCAGGTCCCCACGAACTCGTCGCTTGTGTACGCCCCACGAACATCCAGCCTGGGCCCGGCTTTGCCTTCAGCCCTCGGCCGCACCGCCGCCGCGCAGCGCCGCCAGATCGAACTTCCGTTCGGTGCCGTGTAGCAGCCGGTCGACGTTGTCGGCATGGGCCAGCCAGACCAGGGCGGCACCCGCGACGGCGTACAGCATGTGGGCGCCCGAGATCGAGCCGTTGGCGATCGCCCACATCACGAACACGGCGAGCGCGATCGCGGCCGAGCCGAGGAGCGATCCCAGCGACACGTAGCGCGTGATCAGGATCGCGGCGACAAAGACCGGAAGCGCGATCAGCACCGCGAGCGGCTGGATGACGAGCATCGTCCCCACCCCGGTCCCGACCCCGCGACCGCTGCGGAACCCGACGAACACCGACCAGATCGCGCCGGCGACGGCCGCGACAGCGCACAGCGACTCGATGAAGGCGCCACCGACCGTGTACCGGGCGAGGAGCACCGGAACCGCGCCCTTGAGGACGTCCCCGACGACGACCACCGCCGCGCGCTTTCGTCCGAGTGCGCGCAGGGCGTTCGTGCCGCCCGTCCGTCCCGAGCCGACCGTCCGGGGATCGACCCCGCCCGTGAGCCGGGCGACGACCACGCCCATCGGGATCGAGCCGCACAGGTAGGCGACGGCGATGAGCGCAAGATCGAGAAGGAGGGTCACGCCGTCCATGCGTCTCCACGAGCGTGCACGCCGGGGCCGATTCGACGCGAGTCTAGCATCGGTGCCCCCCGGTTCGGCCCGTTGGAGGCCGCACGGCGTATCCAGGCCGGAGCGTCGGTTGCGGTGTTCGGGAGGGCACGCGTACCATCGCAGGCGATGATCCATCCGCGCACTCGGCCGTTTCGGCGAACCGGGTCCGCGGCGCGCGAGGCTTCCTGACCCATGGCCGTCGGCTCATCGAACGACTTCGATCTCGTCGTGCTCGGGGCGGGGACCGGCGGCTACAC
>DASUPH010000107.1:0-2735 GCA_036276275.1 Candidatus Limnocylindrales bacterium | reverse complement strand
GGCCTGGTCTCGGGCCTCGGGGTCGCGCTGGCCGATGCGTCGTACGGGGGGATCGCCGCGTTCGGGCTGACGGCGATGACGAGCGTCCTCGTCGGGACCCGGGTCGCGCTCGGCATCATCGGCGGCGGTTTCCTCGTCTGGCTCGCGCTCCGGACGATCCGGGCCAAACCGGCCGACGTCGCCGAGACCGACGATCGGCCCGGCCTCGCCGCCGCCTTCCTCTCGATCTACGGCCTGACGATGACGAACCCGATGACGATCCTGTCGTTCGCCGGGATCTTCGCCGGCCTCGGGCTGGCCGGCCGCGGCGGGGCGGATGCGGCGCTGCTCACCCTCGGGGTGTTCCTCGGCTCCAGCCTGTGGTGGGTCGGGCTGACCGCCGTCGTCGGCCGTGTCCGCTCGCGGGTGACGCCGGGCGCGCTTGTCTGGGTGAACCGCGTCTCGGGCGTCGTGCTCCTGGTCTTCGGCGTCGTGGCGATCCTCCACGCGCTCGGCGTCGACATGGCGATCCTCGTTGCCCTCGGCATCGCCTGATCTCGCCTAGGATTCGGCGATGCCAGGCCCAGCCCAGCCAGACCGACCGCGGGTCATCGCGATCGTCCCCGTCGGATCGCTGGACGGCGCGAAGTCCAGGCTCGGCGCCGTGCTCGACGCCGAGGAGCGCCTGGACCTCACGGTCCGTCTGGCCCGCGCGACGATCGCGGCCGCCGTCGCGTCCGAACGTGTCGATGACGTGCTCGTGATCACGCCGGACGACGCAGTGCGGTCGCTCGCGCTCGAGCTCGGCGCGCGGCCGATCCTGCAGCGCGACAGCGGGCTGAACCGCGGAGTCGCGGCCGCCCGCGAGGACGCGATCGCCGCCGGCGCGGACGCGGTCCTGATCCTGCCGATCGACCTGCCGGACGTCACGTCCGCGGCAATCGACGCGGTCGCGGCCACGCTCGACGAACCGGAGCGGCCCCTCGTCGCGATCGTCCCCGACCGCCACGGCCGCGGCACGAACGCGCTCCTGATCGCGCCGCCCGACGCGATCGACGTCTGCTTCGGCGGGGACAGCCGGGCGGCCCACGTCGCCGCAGCGGCGATGGCCGGTGCCCGCCTCGTCGTGCTCGACGGCCCGCTGGCGCTCGATCTCGACACACCGGACGACCTGCTCCTGGCCGAAGCGAGCCTGCGCCCCGAGGTCGCCGATGCCCGGTGAGGCCGAGCCGGCCGCGGGCAGGGTCGAGATCCTCGCCCTGGACGGGATCCCCGAGATCGACGCGGGCGCTGACCTGGCCGCGATCCTGGGCGACGCCATCGAGCGGACCGCCGGCGTGGCGCCCCTGCGCGGGGACGACGTCCTCGTCGTCACCCAGAAGATCGTCTCGAAGGCCGAGAACGCGATCGTCGACCTGACCACCGTCGAGCCGCGTCCGGAGGCGATCGCCTTCGCGGAGCGCTGGGACCGAGACCCGCGTCAGATCGAGGTGGTCCTTCGCGAGGCGCGACGCGTCGTCCGGATGGAGCGGGGCGTCCTGATCACGGAGACCCCGCACGGCTTCGTCTGCGCGAACGGCGGTGTCGACGCCTCGAACGTCGGGCCCGCCAGCGGCCAGATCGTGACCCTCCTGCCGCGCGATCCCGACGCGTCGGCGCGGGCGATCCGGGAGGCGATCCGGGCCCGGTTCGGCGTCGACGTCCCGGTGATCGTCTCCGATTCGTTCGGGCGGCCGTGGCGCTGGGGCATCGTCGATGTCGCGATCGGCGTGTCCGGCATCGAGCCGATCGAGGACCTCCGGGGCACGCCCGACGCCGACGGACGGATCATGAAGTCGACGGTCCGGGCCGCCGCCGACGAGATCGCGTCGGCTGCCGAGCTGGCGCTCGGCAAGATCGGCCGGCGGCCGGCGGCGGTCGTCCGGGGCGCCCATCCGCGTCGCGGCGAGGGCACGATCTCGGACGTGATCATGCCCCGCGAGTTCGACCTCTTCGCGTGAGAGTTATCCACAGCGATTGTGGATTGTCAGGCAGATGAAATGTGGAAGCCGCTCACGCGTCCAGGCTGGCGCGAGGGCCGCTCGCGTCGCGATTGCAACGTTCCGACGTTCGTTTCTCAGCCGGCGGTGAGGTTCCGTCGGGTACAAGGAGGCGTGACCGCGATCGCACGATCCAGCCCTGCCCCCGCGACGGTCCGGCCGGCGCCGGTCCAGGATCGGCCCGCCGAGCCACCTGAGCCGCTCGAGCCGGCGGTGCCCGCGCGCCTGGCGATCCAACCGTCGTCCTGGTGGGAGCGGACGGTCGAAGGTGCCCTCGTCGCCGCCAAGGCCGTCACGGTCGTCTGCGCCATCGATGCCCTGGTCAACGCCGACACCCCGAGAATGCGGGGGAAGGCGATGCGGACCCGGGCCATCGGCTTTCTCGGCGGCCTTGTCCTCGTGCCGGTCGTCTGGCGGGTCCTGCCGGACCGGGGCCGCTACCCGCGCGGCCTCGACCTCGCCGTCACGACGCCGCTCATGATCGATGCGCTCGGTAACGCGTTCGGGCTCTACCAGCGGGCCCACCTCGACGACGTCGTCCACTTCCTCAATGCGGGGATCGTCAGCGGGGTGGCGGGCGCGCTGTTCGCCGGACAGGTCGAGCGACCTTGGCACGCGGCCGTCGCCGGGACCGGAGCCGCGATCGCGGCGGAGACCGCATGGGAGATGGGGGAGTACGTCGCGATGCGCGCGGGCGCGGACGGGATGGGTCTCGGC
>DASUPH010000106.1:0-7957 GCA_036276275.1 Candidatus Limnocylindrales bacterium | reverse complement strand
AAGTCACCTGAGGAGTCGCCGGTGAACACGCGGCCGGTCCGGTTCCCGCCGTGGGCCGCCGGGGCGAGTCCGACGATCAGGATCCGGGCGTCCGGATCGCCGAAGCCCGGCACGGGCCGCCCCCAGTAGGTCTCGTCGCGGAACCGGGCGACCTTCTCCCGGGCGACCAGCTCGCGCCAGGCGACGAGCCGCGGGCAGCGTCGGCAGGCGACGATCTCCGCGCTGATCGCGGCGAGATCGGCTGTGGCGTCCATCGACGGCGCGGGCGCCGGCTACTTGAGGAGCAGCTTGTCGAGCCGCCGCGACACGACGACCAGCCCGCCGATGCCCATCGCCGCCAGGTAGCCGACGTGGACGAGGATCCCCCAATCGACGTGGCCGACCGCCAGGGAGCGCAGCATGTCGACGCCCTGATAGAGCGGCGTCAGCTGGACGACGAGTCGGACCGGCTCCGGGTAGGCGTCGAGCGGATAGAACGTGCCCGAGAACAGGAACATCGGCAGGATGACGAGCTGGATCAGATCGAAGTCCTGCCACGTCCGCATGAAGGAGGTCGCCGCCATCCCGACTGCGCCGAAGGCGAAGCTGATCAGCAGGGCCGCGGGCAGCGTCAGGATCAGCCACGGCGAGACGCCGATGTCGAGGATGACCATCACCACGAGAAACCCGATCGTGTAGAGGGCGCCGCGGATCAGGCCCCACCCGAGCTCGCCCAGCGCGATGTCGGCAACGGACAGGGGCGTCGAGAGGATCGAGTCGAACGTCTTCTGGTATTTGAGCTTGAAGAAGAAGTTCAGCGTCGCCTCGGTGATCGCGCCATTCATCGATGAGCTCGCGAGGAGCGCCGGCGCGATGAACAGCTGGTACGGGATCTCCACGCCGCCCGGTCCCGGCACGTTGCCGACGAGCCGGCCCAGCCCGAAGCCGATGCTCAGCAGGTAGAAGAGCGGCTCGAAGAAGCCCGACACGATGACGATCCAGCCGTGGCGATAGACGTACAGGTTCCGCTCGATCAGCCGCAAAGCGCGGCGGCTGCCGAACAACAGGGGCGGCGCGACACGAAGCGGCAGCGTCATCCGCGCACCAGGCGGCGCTCGATCGTCACGACCGTCGCCCACGTGGCCACCGTCACGATCGTCGTCAGGACGACGAGGTGGGCGAGCATCAGGGTCGGATGCTCACCGAGCGTGTCCAGCACCAGACCGCGGGTGAGGTCGACGCCATGCCACAACGGCGAGAGCCAGGCGATCGGCTGGAGGAAGCCCGGCAGCGACTCGATCGGAAAGAAGGTCCCGGAGAACAGGAAGAGCGGGGTGATGCCGAACCGGAAGATCACGTTGAACCGGTTCGGCGTGCGCTGGGTCGCGGAGAACGCCGCGATCGGCGCGGCGAACGACATTCCTGTCAGCACGGCGACCGGGATTCCGAGCACGACCAGCGGCGAATGAGCGGCCCCGAACGCGACGATCACGATCGTGAACACGGTCGCGATCATCGCGATCCGGATCGCCATCCAGGCGAGATTGCCGAGGGCGATGTCGCGCGGCGAGAGCGGCGTCGCGTACATCGCGTGGAACGTCCGCTGCCAGTTCAGGCCCCCGATGATCGGGAACGTCGCCTCGAACGCCGCCGACTGCATCACCGTCGCGGCCAGCAGCCCGGGCGCCAGGAATTGCAGGTACGTCAGTCCCCCGAGGGCCGCGCCGCCCGCGCGGTCAACGTAGCCGCCCAGCCCGACGCCCATCGCGGTCAGGAAGAGGATCGGGCTGAGGAACGACGTGAACACCGACGAGCGGAACGTCCGGCGATACGTTCGCGCCCGGTGCTCGAGGACATGGCCGACGGCGGTCATCGCTACTCGATCAGGGTCCGACCGGTCAGCCGCAGGAAGACGTCTTCGAGGGTCGATCGGCGGACCAGGACGGTCTCCGGCTTGAGCCCGCGCTCGTGAGCCGCCACCGTGACGGCCTCGCCGTCGTCGGCGTAGAGCAGCACCCGGTCGGCGAGGCGCTCGATCCGGTCGGCCAGGCCGTCGAGCTGGCCGTCGAGCGTCTCCTGGACGCCGGCCGGGAAGCGGAACTCGGTCACCTCGCGGGTCGAGTAGCGCTCGATCAGCTGGCGCGGCGAGCCCTCGGCGACGATCTTCGCCTTGTCCATCACGACGAGGCGGTCGCAGAGCTGCTCGGCCTCGTCCATGTAGTGGGTCGTCAGGACGAGCGTGACGCCGCGCTGCTTCAGCCGGTAGAGGCGGTCCCACAGGAGGTGTCGTGCCTGGGGGTCGAGCCCGGTCGTGGGCTCGTCGAGGAGGAGCAGGTCCGGCTCGTTGATCAGGGCCCGGGCGATCGTCAGCCGGCGCTTCATGCCGCCGGAGAGCGGCTCGACCTCGTCGTTCTGGCGCTCGGTGAGCTGGGCGAAGTCGAGCAGCTCGTCGGCCCGGCGACCGCATTCGGCCCGCGTCAGGCCGAAGTAGCGGCCATAGAGGACGAGGTTCTCCCGGACGGTCAGCTCGGTGTCGAGGGTGTCCTGCTGGGGCACGACGCCGAGGCGGGCCCGGATCAGCGGGCCTTGCGTCCGCGGATCCATGCCGAGGACGGTCAGCTCGCCCTCGCTGACTGGTGAGACCGAGCCGATCATCCGCATCGTCGACGTCTTGCCGGCGCCGTTCGGACCGAGGAAGCCGAAGGATTCGCCCTTCGCGACATCGAAGTCGATGGCGTCGACGGCGGTGAACGCGCCGAACTGCTTCGTGAGGCCGCGGGCCCGGATCAGGGCGGTATCGAGCGCGGTGGCGGGTTCCTGCATGGGCCGCTCATCGTACCCCACGGTCCGGTCGGGACGTGTCAGATACGCAGTTGCCGGCCCTTGCAAAACGTGCTAGCGTGAGGTAGCACAAAGAAATGCCAGGGAGCGCATGCCATGACCACCCTCCCCGAACCCGTCGAGCAGCTGCTCGAGGCGGCCCTCGTCGGCGAGCTCACCGTGATCGACGCGAGCGGCCAGCCGGTCACGTATCCGTTGATCCCGCTCTACGACGGGGAGCGGATCTACCTGACGTCGTCGACCCTCTTCTCCCGGAAGCTCGAGCACATCAAGGCGAACCCGAAGGTCGCCCTCTCGATCACGGACCCGATCGCAGTCGGCGGCCGAACAGACCGGGCGACGATCCAGGGCGACGCCCGGGTGATCGAGGAGGACCCGCACGGCGGCTGGGAGCGGCTCCTCCCGATCTGGCAGAAGAAGGAGCCCTCGATCGTCTACTTCCTCGCGCAGCGAGTCGCTCTGCCGCTCTTCTTCGAGCGATCGCTCATCGAGATCACGCCGCGCCGCGCGCTCTACTGGGCCGATGGCGACCCGGCGACGGCGCCGGTGACGACGATCGCCGGAAAGGCGGCCGCGTGATGGCCGGCCCGACACCCCGGACGCCGGCTCTGACCGCGGCGGAAGGCCTCGCGAAGCTGGCGACCTATCCGTTCCAGGTCCTGACCTTCATCGATGCCGACGGCTACCCGGTCAGCGTTGCCGTCGAGGCCGCGATCGATCCCGAGCGCGGCAGCGCGGTCCTCGCCGCGCCGGCCGGGTTGGATGTTCCGGCTCAGGCCGAGGTCAGCCTCACGGGCTCGCACATCCGGCCGCAGCCTGGCTATGGCTACGACGAGCGCCGACACGTCACGATCTGGGGCCCGCTGACGCCGGCCGCGGAGGGCGCTTCCCTGTCCGTCGCGGCCACCCGGGCGTGGGGCTGGGACGAGGCCGAAGTTCCGTTCTTCGAGTATTCCGAGCGGTCGACCGGCCAGTCGAAGAAGTACTTCGACGCCCTGTCTGTTGAGCGCGGCACGCCCGTCAAGCCACGGCTGTCGTTCCCGTCCCTGGTCCTGCGGACGACGCGGCTGCCGTTCCTCAGCGCGACGATCGTGCCGGTCGTCCTCGGGATCGTGATCGCGGCCCGGCAGGGCTCGTTCGATCTCCTCACCGCCGTCCTGACCGTCATCGGGGCATCGTTCGTCCAGCTCGGGCTCAACGTCGCGAACGACGTCTTCGACACGGCCCTGGGAGCCGACGACGCGAACGTCACGCCGACGAAGTTCTCGGGCGGCTCGCGGGTCATCCAGTACGGACTCGTGTCGTTCCGGCAGATGGCCGGCCTGGCGACGGTCTTCTACGTCGCGGCCGGGCTGATCGGGCTCCTGTTGCTGGCCCTCCGCGGATCGCCGGCCCTGCTCGCGATCGGCGTCATCGGCTTCATCGTCTCGATCGGCTACACCGCCCCGCCGCTGAAGTTCGTCTACCGCGGGCTCGGCGAGATCGCGGTCGCGATCGGGTTCGGGCCGCTCATGCTCCTCGGCGCCTACGTCGTCCAGACGCGGGGGCTGCTCGCATGGGAGCCGGTAGTCGCGTCGCTGCCGATCGCCCTCCTCGTCGCGCTCATCCTCTACGTCAACGAGATCCCGGACCGCCGCGGCGATGCGAGAGCCGGCAAGCGGACGCTGCCGGTTCGGCTGTCGAAGCCCAACGTGATCGCCGGCTACCGCCTCGCGGCGGTCGCGGCCTACGCAATCCTCGTGGGCGGGGTGGTCGCGGGACTCCTCCCGATCCCCGCCCTCCTCGCCCTGCTGACGATCCCGCTGGCCCGCCAGGTGTCGCGCGGCCTCGAGCCGAACTACGACAACCCGTACGGCCTGATGGCGGTCATGGGCGTCAACGTGAAGGTCCACCTTTACGCAGGCCTGCTCCTGCTCGCCGGCTACCTGGTGGTCCTGATCACAGCCGCGCTGGCGCCATCTGTGAACCTGTTCGTTCGCTGATCCCGTCGACGATGATCGGCGGCGGGTGATCGGCCGCCAGGCGCGCAGCACAACGGGGAATCGAATCGCCCCGGTCGGCTGGAGCCGGCCGGGGCGTCGATCGTTCGGACGCGTCGAACCCGCCGCGAGCTGGGGTTGAGCTCAGCTCACTGTGTCGCCTTCAGCGCGTCGACGAGCCCGTGCCCGAAGAACGAGTTCCGGCCGGCGCCACCGTAGCAGCGGAGCCGCAGGTCCTCGGGGAAGAGCGGCGACCAGTCGGCTGGGCAGGCCAGCGGGGTCGTCGCCCGCTGGACCGCGCTCGACAGGGCAGCCGGTCCCCAGCCGGGATGGAGCTCCTTGATGAGCGCCGCGACGCCGGTCGCGTGCGGCGCCGCCATCGACGTGCCGTTGATCTCGATGTAGCGGGCGCCGCCGTCGGTGACGGTCAGGCCGGGGTAAGCGTTGAACCCGGGATCCTGGAAGAAGTCCCAGGTTCCATCGTCGGTCGACGACCAGGCCGCGAGCACCGCATCCTGGACCGTTCCGGTCGCCGCGAAGTAGTCGCCGCCAGGCGCCGCTGCGCCGACGACGCCCATCCCGACGTCCGAGTACGAGGCGATGTTCAGCTCGTATCCGGGGATGCCGACCGGGCCGGTCGCGGAGATCGCCAGAACGCCCGGGATCTCGGTTGGGGCTCGCTTGCAGTTGTTGTGGACGATGCGGTCGATGTGGGCGTCCGGCGGCCAGTCCGGCGAGATGACGTCGGTCGTCGGGTGCGCCATGTCGTCGGCCTGGTTGCCGGCGGCGGCGACGATCAGGACGCCCCGCTGTTGGGCGTAGCGCGCGGCGCTCTGGAGGCTCTTGTAGATCGCCCGCTGCGTCGCGTCGCTGCCGCAGTAGTAGAGGTACGGATCGGCGAAGAGGCTCATGTTGACGACATCGAGACGGAGATCGCCGGCATAGCGGAGCGCCGCCGCGACCGAGTCCGCGAAGCAGTAGCCGACCGTTGTGCAGGCCTTGATCGCGACGATCGTCGCCTCCGGCGCGACGCCGGCGATCCCGATGCCATTGATCGGCGCGGCGATCGTCGAGGCGGTGTGCGTGCCGTGGCCGGAGTAGTCCTGCACCGCGGCCTTGTTCGAGCAGTCGCCGTTCGCCATCTCCACGGGGAGCGCCGTCGGGTCGTGGTCGAAGATGAACGAGCACGAGTGGGCAACGTCGAGGTTCGCCGCGATGTCCGGGTGGATCAGGTCGACGCCACTGTCGATGTCCCCGACGCGGACGCCCTTGCCCGTTGCCCGGGCGTGGGCGGCGTCGTTCGCGTTGATCAACGACATGTCCCATTGACAGGCTGCGAGGGGCTCGGAGCTCGACACGTCGTACGTGTCGGCGAACAGGTCATCGCATAGCGCGGCAGCCGCCGCCGCGGGAATCGACCCGGTGGTCTTCGCCTGGGCGACGGGGGCGGCGACGCTCAGCGCGAGGATGAGCGCGGCCAGAACGGCGAGGGATCGACGGGGCATGGTCGTCTCCTCCGGCCGACAAGCGGCCAAGCGTCGCGGTAGGCCCGGAGGTCGCGGCTTCTCCTCCGCTTCGGTCGGGCCGAGAGGACGGATCGTTGCGCACCGCCAGCGGCGATGCAACTGGTCGGCGCCGCGTCGGTGGTGCAGCGGCGCACCGACTGGAGATCTGCGGGCACGACTCGACGGCAGGAATCGAAGCGCCCGGCCGGGCTTGGCCCGGCCGGGCGCGCTCTGCTTGCGGCGAGCCGAGGTCTCAGACCTCCTTGAACTCGCCCTCGACCGTGTCGTCGGCCGCGCCGTCCGACGAACCCGATCCGCCCGACCGGGCACCGGCGGGCTCACCCTCGGGCGTCTCCTCTGCAGGACCACCCTCGGCGGAACCGTCCGGCGATCCGTCCGACGATCCGTCCGACGAGCCGTTGGAGCCCGCCTCCGACGCGGCCGCCTGGTAGGCCGCCGTGGACACCCGCTGGAGTGTCTCGGCGAGCGCGGTCGCGCTGGCGTTGATCGCCTCGATCTCGGAGCCCTTGAGGGCCTCGCGCAACGAGGAGACCTGGTTCTCGACGGTGGCCTTGTCCTCGGACGAGACCTTGTCGCCGAGGTCCTTGATCGTGCGCTCCGCCTGGTAGGTCAGCTGCTCCGCCTGGTTGCGGATCTCGACCTCTTCGCGTCGCGTCCGATCCTCGTCGGCGTGCTCGGACGCCTCGCGGACCATCTTGTCGACGTCGTCCTTGCTGAGCATCGACGACGCCGTGATCCGGACCTGCTGTTCCTTGCTCGTCGCCCGGTCCTTGGCCTTGACGTCGAGGATGCCGTTCGCGTCGATGTCGAACGTCACCTCGACCTGGGGCACGCCACGCGGCGCCGGCGGGATGCCGTCGAGGATGAACCGACCGAGCGTCTTGTTGTCCGCGGCGAACTCGCGCTCGCCCTGGAGAACGTGGATCTCGACCTGGCCCTGGTTGTCCGAGGCCGTCGAGAACACCTGCGACTTCGACGTCGGGATCGTCGTATTGCGATCGATCAGCTTCGTCATCACGCCGCCCAGCGTCTCGATCCCGAGCGACAGCGGGGTGACGTCGAGGAGCAGGACGTCCTTGACGTCACCGGCGAGGACGCCGGCCTGGATCGCGGCGCCGATCCCGACGACCTCGTCGGGGTTGACGCCCTTGTGGGGCTCCTTGCCGTTGAACATCGCCTTCACGGCGTCGACCACGGCCGGCATCCGGGTCATGCCGCCGACGAGGATGACCTCGTCGATGTCGCCGGCCTTGAGCCCGGCGTCCTTGAGCGCGGCCTCGACCGGGTTGCGGGTCTTGTCGATCAGGTCGCGGACGAGGTCCTCGAGCTTGGCCCGGGTCAGGGTCACGACGAGGTGCTTGGGGCCCGAGGCGTCGGCGGTGACGTACGGCAGGTTGATCTCGGTCGATGAGGTCGAGCTGAGCTCGATCTTCGCCTTCTCGGCAGCTTCCTTGAGGCGCTGGAGGGCCTGGGGGTCCTTCGCCAGGTCGATCCCCTGGTCCTTCTTGAACTCGGCCAGCAGCCACTCGATGACGCGCTGGTCGAAGTCGTCGCCGCCGAGATGGGTGTCGCCGTTCGTCGCCTTGACCTCGAAGACACCTTCGCCGAGCTCGAGGATCGAGATGTCGAACG
>DASUPH010000105.1:0-9794 GCA_036276275.1 Candidatus Limnocylindrales bacterium | reverse complement strand
CCCGTTCGGGCCGCCGGTCGGGCGGATCCCGTCGATCGCGGTCGACTCGAGGAGCTCATGGATCACGTTGCTGGACTGGATGTCGTGGATCGACGAGCTCGTCTTGATGATCAGCCGGTGGGCCAGGGCCGGCTCGGCGAGGGCCTTGATGTCATCGGGGATCACGTAGTCGCGGCCGAGCAGGCCGGCCAGCGCCTGGCCGGCACGATAGAGGGCGATGGAGCCGCGCGGGGACGCCCCGAGATAGACGTCCGGGTGGACCCGGGTCGCACCGACGAGGCGGACGATGTAGTCGGCAACGGTCGGGTCGACGTAGATGTCGCGGATCGCGCTCTGCATGCCCCGGAGCTCGTCGACGGTGCAGACGACCTCGAGCTCATCGAGCGGGTGGGAGCGCTTCTGCTCGTCGAGGATCACGATCTCCTCGAGCGGCTGCGGGTAGCCAAGCCGGATCCGGAGCATGAAGCGGTCGAGCTGGGCCTCCGGCAGGGCGAAGGTGCCCTCGTACTCGATCGGGTTCTGGGTCGCGATCACGAGGAACGGGTCGGGCATCGCGTAGGTCGTCCCGTCGATCGTCGCCTGACGTTCCTCCATCGATTCGAGGAGGCTCGACTGGGTCTTCGGGGTCGCCCGGTTGATCTCGTCAGCGAGGACCACCTGGCTCATGATCGGGCCCGGCCGGAACTCGAACTCCTGGGTCTTCTGGTTGTAGATCGAGAGGCCGGTGACGTCGGACGGCAGCAGGTCCGGCGTGAACTGGATCCGACGGAAGCTGCAGCCGAGGCTGCGCGCGATCGCCTTGGCGAGGACCGTCTTGCCGGTCCCCGGAACGTCCTCGATCAGGAGGTGGCCGCGGCACAGGAGGGCCACCAGGGCGAGGCGGACCTCATGATGCTTGCCGATGATCACTCGCTCGACGTTGGCGAGGACCTTCTCTCCGGTCTGCTCTAGGTTGGTCATCGGGCTCCTCGCAGGGAATCGCCGATTGAATGGTTTCGGCGATCGGGGTTTGCTGGATAGTACGTCGCTGCGCTCGACGAGGTTCGCGCTGGAGCTGTGACGGTGGCGATCCTCGCAGTGTGGTGTCTCGGCCGCGTCGCGGTGTGTGGTCCCCCGCGCCCGCTGCGACCGCCCCCCCCGCCCCCCCCCGCCCGCCGCCGCCGCCGCCGCCGCCGCCGCCGCCGGCGAGCGGACCCGATTCCCATCGGGTGGTCGTATGCGACGCGATGTGCACCCGAAGCGCCAGATTCCGGGCAGATCTGTCAATCCATGCCCGCGGCGTGGGAATTTCGTGAAGGAATGGGCTCGACGGACGTCGGGCTGGTCACATGTGCCCGTGGGGTGGGAACGGAAATTGGACCCGGCACTCAGCCACAGATTCTCACCGGGCGAGCACATCCGACGTGTTCCGCGCCCGGAACGACCCATTCGGGGCAGATCTGTCGATCCGCGCTCGTGGGGAGAGAATTCCGTGCATGTCCGGGCCTGAATCACGTCGGGCTTGTCGCATGTGCTCGTGGGGCGAGAATCGCGACGCTGGGCCGTCGCGCGCTCAGCCGCGGACGACGGTGATCACCCCGACCGCGATCGTCATCACCGCGCCGACGGCGCTCAGCGCGGCCAGGATCCACTCCCCGCCGACGCCCGCCGCGAGCGCGACGACCGCGAAGAGGGCGGCCATCACGAGCGCCACGGCCGCCAGCCCGATCCGCTCCAGCCAGGGCCGCGGCTCGCGCGGGGCCGGCGCTGGATCCTGCCCGTCGGTCACGACCCGGCCAGCTTGAAGAAGAGGGTCATCAGGTCGCCGGCCAGTGGCGCCGCGCGAGCTCCGCCGCGACCGCCCCGTTCGACGATCACGGCGATCGCGACCCGGGGCTGATCGACCGGGGCGAAGCCGATGAACCACGAGTGCGGCGCGCCCGATCCACCGAGCTCGGCCGTCCCCGACTTGCCGGCCGTCGGAATCCCCTCCACCTTCGCCCCGCTCGTGAACTGCCGGCCGATCGAGCTCTCGACGGCGCCCTGCATCGCCGCGGCGATCGCATCGGCCTCGTCCGGGCCGATGACCCGCCCGAATTCCGCCGGCCCGATCCGGCGCGCCCCGTCGCGCCCGGCCGTCGCGATCACGAGATGCGGCTTCATCAGGGTCCCGTCGTTGGCGACGGTCGCGGCGACGAGTGCCATCTGGAGGGGCGTCACCAGCGTCTCGGCCTGGCCATAGGACGCGTTCGCCAGCTCCACGTTGTCAGTGAACCCGCCCGGTCCACCACCTCCCGGGTTCGTCACCTGGGAGGCCGAGGTCGGCAGGTCGAAGGCGAGGGGCGCTCCGAACCCCATCCGAGCGGCGACCGCCGCGAGGTTGTCGCCACCCGTCCGCAATCCGGCCAGGGCGAACCAGATGTTGGACGACCACTCGGTCGCGGTCATCAGGTTGAACGACCGGGCCGGGACACCGGGGTGCTCGTGGATCCGGAAGCCCGAGACGAGGAGGCCGGCGGTCTCGGCCCTGGGCTGCTCCGGGAACGTCGTGGCCGGCGTGATCCGGCCGGATCCCAACCCGGCGATCGCCGTCACGACCTTGAACACCGAGCCCGGCACGTACTGGCCCTGGGTCGCCCGCGTCAGGAGCGGCTTGGCGCTGCTGTCGCGGACCGCGGCAAAGCCCGAGTCCTGGGTTGCCGGGTTGGCGATCGCCGACGCGTCGAAGGTCGGGGTCGAGGCGAGGGCCAGGATCTCGCCGGTCTTCGGGTCGATCATCACGACCGCGCCGCGGTCTCCGCCCAGCCCCTTGACGGCGGCCTGCTGGAGCGCCGACGAGATCCCGAGGGTCACCTTCTGGGGGTCGTAGGGATCGGCCTGGAACTTGCGGAGGATGTCGCCGATCGGGTTGCCGTTCGAGACGCCGGTCAGCTCGGCGTTCCAGCTGCGCTCGAGGCCGGCGGTGCCGTACTGGCGCGAGGCGTAGCCGATCACGGTGCTGAACGCCCGGTCGGCGTAGACGCGGTAGGGCTCGCCGTTCTCGTCGCGCTTGTTCGAGGCGAGGACCTTTCCGTCGCGGTCGACGATCTGGCCGCGGACCACGTTCCGGGCCGCGGCGATGACCACCGGGTTGTCCGGCTCGCGGGTCAGGTCCGCCGAGCGGAGGACCTGCCAGTAGCCGGCGCCGAGGGCAAGACCGGCGAACGCGACGGTCAGGGCGAGACCGACGTGGCCGATCGTCCGGCCGAGCGGCCGGCGTCGAGGCGGCCCGCTTGGTGGCGGGACGGTCACGAGCTTCACGAGGGGTGGCCTTCGTCGGGACGAACCGGCACTCGCGACCGCGCCGAGCGCGCGGCGACGGGCTGGCCGCGACCGGTGAGCCGGGCGAGCCGGCCGGGCCGGCGCGGTGGCGGCGGCGGCTCGACGCCTCGATCGGACAGCGCGAGCAGCAGCCCGACGATGATGCCGTTGACGAGGAGCGACGAGCCGCCGTAGCTGATGAACGGCAGGGTGATCCCGGTGAGCGGGATCAGCTTGAGGTTGCCCGCGGCGATGATGAAGGCCTGCGTCCCGATCACGAGGGCGAGGCCCGCGGCGAGGATCGCCCGGAAGTCGTCCGCGGCCGAGGCGGCGATCCGCAGGCCGCGCTGGATGACGACCAGGAACAGCCCGAGGATCGCCATGATCCCGACCAGCCCGAGCTCCTCGCCGAGAGCAGCCAGCGGGAAGTCGGTGTGGACCTCGGGGATCGGGAGGTTGCCGTTGACGGTCGGGAGGCCGGCCCCCAGGCCCGTCCCGAGCAGGCCCCCGCGGGCGAAGGCGTACAACGACTGGATCACCTGGTAGCCGCTCCCCGAGCGGTCCTTGAACGGGTCCAGCCAGATGTCGACGCGGACACGGACGTTCGGCACGAGCTGATACATCACGAATGCGCCGACGAGGAACAGCAGGACGCCGACGACCACGTACCCGGGCCGTCCCGTCGCCACGTAGAGGAGCGACAGGAACACCGTGAAGAAGAGCAGCGCGGCCCCGAGGTCGCGCTGGACGACGACGATCCCGAGGGCGATCGCCCACATCGCGACCATCGGTGCCAGGAACGGCAGGGGCGGCAGCGAGATCGGTCCGACCTTCGTCGATTCCTCGACGAGCAGCGAGCGGTTCTCGGAGAGGTAGCCGGCCAGGAAGACGACGAGGATGACCTTGAGGAGCTCCGATGGCTGGCCGCTGACCGGGCCCAGGGTCAGGCTGAGGCGCTGGCCGTTGACCTCGTCGCCGAGCACGAACGTCGCCAGCAGCAGGGCCACGCCGGCCGCAGCCCAGGTGTACTTGTAGAGCCGCAGCCAGCGATCGCTCCGGACCGTGACCGCCAGCCCGGTGGCGAGGGACACGGACAGGATCAGCCAGGCGAGCTGGACATCCCCGAGGCCGAGCTTCCACGGTCCGAACGTCTGGACGACGAGGTTCCTCGGCAGCCGCTCCATCAGCAGGAGGCTGATGCCGCCCAGCATCGCCACGGTCGGCAGGAGGATCTGGTCCATCCGCCGGCCGGACAGGACGAGAACGACATGGGCGAGGGCGAGAAGCCCGAGATAGATCGCGAGATGGTACGGATTCGCGGGATGGAGCCCGGTCGCCTCACCGGGAACCGCGACCTGCCGGGTGAGCTCGAGCGAGACGCTGCCCACGAGGATCGTCGCCGCCACGACGACCAGGAGCTTCGCCTCACGCCAGCGTGCCCGCGGCCGGATCGGCCCGAGGATCGACGGCAGGGATGGGGCGGCCGCGGTCATCGTCCGATCTGCCGTTCAGGCCACGGAGCGATCGCTCGCGCTTGCCCGAGACCACTCATCGGCGCGACGGATCGCTGCGCGGGCGCTCGAGGCGAAGCCGGACCTGCCCGACCTGGACGATGTCGCCGAAGCCGAGCGGCGCCACTCCCTCGACCGGCGAGCCGTTGACGAACGTTCCGTTCGTGCTCTCGAGATCCTCCACGTACCAGGCTCGGCCGCGGAACGTCAGGATCGCGTGCTCGGCGGAGACGAACTGGTCCTCGACGACGACGGCGTTGTTGACGTCCCGGCCGATCGTGGCGATGGCATCGAGAGCCAGGGAGGTGCCTTCGGCCGGCTCGCCGGCCGGCGACGCGACCACGACCAGGCGCCCGAGCTCCGCTCCCGGTTCGCGGGCCGCGGCCCGGAGGTCGCCGACGAGGGCTCGCGCGATCCGGAACAGGAAGAGGTACAGAAGGCCGAGGAAGAGGAGCCGGACGATCCAGACGGTCAGCAGGAACGGGTCCATCAGCCGTCCGCGTCGGGAACGCCGGGCCCCTCGTCGCCTGGCCGGGGGTCCTCCCCGAGTGCCTCGATGAGGATCGACGTCGTCCCGATCCGGATCCGGTCGCCGGCGCCCAGCGCCACGGAGTCGACGCGTCGATCGTTGACGAACGAGCCATTCGTGCTGCCGAGGTCGGACAGGACCAGCGTTCCGCGCCGGCCATCGATCCGCGCGTGGTGCCGCGACGCCCGGCCGTCGCGGACGACCAGCCCGTTGTCCGGCCCCCGGCCGATCGTCAATGGCCGGCCGTCGAAGACGATCGTCCGGGTCGTCCCGTCGGGGCGGGTCTCGCGAAGGGTCGCACGCGGGCCGTCGACGCCCGGAACGACGAAGACCGCCGTCCCCTCCGCGAAGCCTGCCGGCGGCGCAGACGCCAGCGGCGACGCGGGAGCTCCCCCGGCGTCTTCCGCGGTCCGGCCCGGTTCGTCCAGACTGGCCTGCCCGACGGACGCATGGGCCGACGCGCTTGCCGCGTCCGCCCCGCCCCGGGCGACGAGCGGATCCGACGGTCCCGGGTCGGGCAACTCGGGACCGCCGCGAACGGTCGGATCGCCGGCGTCGACCACGATGTCGCCATGTTCGACGGAGGGGTCGGGGCGAAGGGCGACCCGCGGTCGATCGAGCAGGCTGTAGCCGTGGGCGCGAGCGAACGCCAGCGCCCCGTCGGCCAGGTCGGCGGCCAGCGCCGGGGCCATGGCCCGCACGGCGGCGAGGTCGTCGGGCGTGAGGCGAACGGTGAACTGATACGGGACGAGCGTCCGCGAGCCGTCGCGGATCCGGGCGCCCTCCATCGCCCGCTCGAGCCGGCGCTGGACCTGGATCGGCCGGATGGCCGTCTTGAAGAGACGCGCCGTCTGACGTTCGAAGAGCCGCTCGAGGAACCGCTCCACCGCGGCCATGGGTCCCATTCGGGGGCGGAGTCTAGCAGACGGTCCTGAGATCATCGGCGAGGCCGCCGGGCGCCTCCTCAGGCCCACATCGCCGGCCGGCGGACCCATTGGTCCCTCGTGCGCGGGACCATCGTCCCGCCGCCGCCCGTACCTGCGATGGAGGCGCCGATTTGCCCCTGCGATATACTCTCGCCCCGTTGGGTCAGCCGTTCGGCCCCGACGTGTTCGATCGCGCACCGGGGGCATGATGCCCGAGATCCTCACCGAATCCTTCTGCGAGCGCTGCGGCACGCGCTACACCTTCGAGTCGGCCGCGCCCCGCAAGACGCGTCGCCTCGGCCAGTTCAAGACCCTCTCGAAGGGTCTGAAGAACTACGTCCTCAGCGACGACACCTCGATGGATGAGGCGATGGCGTCGGCTCGCAGCGACGAGGAGCGGGAGACCACCGCCCAGCAGCTGGACGCCTTCCACGCGACGTTCAACTTCTGCATGAACTGCCGCCAGTACACGTGCAGCAACTGCTGGAACCAGGCCGAGGGTCGCTGCCTGACGTGCGCGCCGAACCTCGGTCGCGACATCCTGGGGGCGCACTTCCCCGACGACGCACCGTTCGCGCCGGACTACGTCACCGCCGAGGCCTGGCCGACCGCCGACCTGGCGTCGCTCGAAGCGGCCGATCCGGCGATGAGCCAGAACGGCACCGCTGATCTCCCGTCGTGGGCCGTCCCGGCCGAGCCGACGAATGGCGTCGTCCATGACCACGGGCCGGCCGAGGAAGACGACCCGGGCGCCCACTTCTCCTTCCTGACCACCGACCACGCGGCGGCCGAGGCCGGCGCCGACGCGAGCCCCGCACCGGAGGAGCCGGTGGCTGAGGCCGCGGCTGCGACGGCACCCGAGACCGAGTGGCCCGAGGCCGACGCCGAGGTCGCCGCGACGGCACCCGAGCTCGAGTGGACTGCCGCCGAGGTCGCCGCGACGGCACCCGAGGTCGATTGGGCCGAGGCCGAGGCGGCTGCAATCGAGGAGTACGCGCCGGACGATTCGCTGGCGCCCGGGGCCGACGCCGGGGCTGCCGACAGCGTCGCAGCGGTGGCATCGACCCTCGCGAGCAACACATCCGAGCTCTTCGGCCGTTTCCGCCCCGGACAGAACATCGATGCGGAGCTGGCGGCCTTCGAGGCCGAGCTCGACTCCGCGCAGCCTGTGGCAGCCGAAGTGGTCGAGCCGGATGGGACCGCCGAGCCGGAGCCGGTCTGGGCCGCGAACGAGCTCGAGACCGAACCGTCCGTCGCGGCGGCGTGGCCGGAGCCCGATCCGGAGATCGTGGCCGCAGCCTGGCCGGACCCGGAGCGGGAGATCGGTGCGGCGGGCTGGCCCGAGGCCCTGGAGCCCGACCGCGAGGTCGCGGCTGCGCCCGAGCCGCCGGTCTTCGAACCCGAACCCGAGCCGGTCGCGGCCGAGCCCGAGCCCATTGCGGCCGAGCCCGAGCCCGTCGCGGCCGAGCCCGAGCCCATTGCCGCCGAGCCCGCCCGCACCGACAGGATCGAGCAGCCGACGTGGCGGATCTTCGCGCCCGATCAGACGACGCCGGCCGGCGGCCAGCCCGGCGAGGCCCCGGTCACGCCTCCCGGCCTTCCGCCTGTGGCGGCAAGCGACCCGCAATGGCCTACACGGCCCGATGTGCCGGACTCGCCGAGCATGGCGCTGCTCGCCAACCGGACGAGGGCATCGAGCGACGCGCTCTGGGCTGCGTCCACCCGGGAGATCCTGTCACCGGCCGCCGCCGACACAGCGGCGAGCGCGAGCGTCCAGCCGTGCTCGAGCTGCGGTCTTTCGCTCTCCGCCACGGCCCGCTTCTGCCGCCGCTGCGGGACCCGCCAGGGCTGACCGCCCAGCCGACGGTGACGCGCTGAAGCGGCCGAGCGGGGCCATCAGACGACAGCCGCGTCCTCACCGAGCGTTCGCTCGCGGACCCAGGCGGCCCCGATCAGGATGACCGTGAAGACTAGGTCGAGCCAGGCAAGGCCGACGAGGATCGCACCCAGCGTCCCGTAGACGAAGTTCGCGCCGAAGAGTCGGGGCGTCAGGAACACGAACAGCCGCGTCAGGCCGACGAGCGCGAGGGCTCCGGCGGCGGCGGGCAGGCGGATCGCCTGCCACGTCGGTCGCGTCGGTGGAATGAACCGGTAGACCGCGGCGATCGAAAGGCCCGTCACGACGATCGGCAGCAGGAGGAGCAGTCCGCCGTAGACCTGGCTGAGCTGGCCGTTCACCGACGCGACATCGCCGACGATCGCGAGCACGGGTGCCCCGAGGAGTGCCACGAGCAGGATCGCGGCCATCACGGCGATCGAGCCGAGCCGCCACGCCGTCCGTCGAACGAGGCCCCGGCGCGGCGTTCCCGCGAACATCTGGGCGACGCCCGATTCGAGCGCCGCGAACAGTCGTGACGTCCCCCAGCCGGCAAGGATCAGCCCGATCAGCGAGAGCGAGGGCGAGGCATCCCTCAGCCCGCCCAGGATCTCGTCGATGACGCCGGCGAGGGGCGGGGCGAACGCGATGATCGCGGCGACGACGTCGGCCTGGCTTGCCGGATCGCGGAGGAAGAACCCGGCGAGGCCGCTCGCCAGCAGGCCTAGGGGGATGAGGGCGAGGACGGCGTTGTAGGCAACTCCCGCCGCGAGCAGGCCGCCGTCCACGCCGTTGAACCGGTCGATCACAAGCCGGCTGCGGGCGATCCGCGGGAGGCCAACGAGGGCGGTGGCGATCGCGACGAGGCGCGCGCGGGCCTCTTCCCGGGCGCTCGGACGCGTGAAGCGTCCGTCGTCGCTCAGCCTCGGATCTCCTCGAACAGGCCCGGCTGGAGGTCGCTGGCCCGAACTCGCCGCGGGGCCGCGACCAATGCCCTCACCTCGCCCCGTCGAACGAACCGCCGGCCACCGAGCTTGATGCTCTGGAGCTTGCCGGTTCGGGCCCAGCTGCCGATCGTCGACGGCTTGAACCGGATATTGGCGGCCTCGAGGATCGCGACCGCCTCGGTCAGGCTGATCCAGTCGCTTGCCGACGCCGGCATCTCAGTCGGCCGCCGGGGATGAGCCGCTGCCGGACGAGCTGCCGCCCGACGGGCCGCTGCCGCCGCCCGACGGGCCGCTGCCGCCGCTCGACGAAGAGCCGCCGCCGCTCGACGAGGAGCCGCCGCCGCCGCCTGACGACTCCGCGTCCTTCGACGACGTGCTCGAGGCCGCGGAAGTCGTGGACCCAGTCGCGGACGATGAGCCGCCGCCGTCCGTGGCCGCGCCGTCGGAACGCTCGCGCTTCGTGCTGTCCTTCGATCCGTCGGTCCTGGTGGAGCTGTCCGTACCGCCGTCCGGACCGCTGCCGACGGCTGCCCCGTCCCGGGCGGCCTTCCGTTTCGCCGCCCCGCGATCCTTCTTCGCCCAGCCGCTGCCCTTGAAGTGGAACGTCGGCGGGGCGAAGGCCTTGCGGACCGGTCCGACGTGGCAGACGGGGCAGTCGGTCGGTCCCGCGACGTCGAGCCCGTGGATCACCTCGAACCGATGCCCGCAATGGCTGCAGACGTAGTC
>DASUPH010000104.1:0-2266 GCA_036276275.1 Candidatus Limnocylindrales bacterium | reverse complement strand
GGACCTCGCCGGCCGCCGCGATCGGGACCGCGAGGAGCGCGCCGAGGAAGCCGCCGGCGGCGCCGCCGACGAGCACGCTGAGGATCACGAGGAAGGGCGAGATGCCGGTCGTGTTCCGCATCACGAGCGGGACGAGCACGTTGCCCTCGATCAGCTGCAGCACGAGATACACCCCGGCGACCGCGAGGGCGAGCTCGGGCGAGATCGTCGCTGCCACGAGCAGGGCCGGGATCGCACCGAGGAGCGGACCGATGATCGGGACCGCCTCGGCCAGGGCCGCCAGCAGTCCCAGGAGGAGCGCCGACGGAAGGCCGAGCAGGGTGTACGCGACACCCGTTGCGACGCCGATCGACGCCATCAGGATCAGCTGGCCGCGAACCCACATCCCGAGACGGGTCTCGGCCGCGTTCCACACGTCGCGCGCTCGCCGCCGCCGATCCCGTGGCACGAACGCCAGCACATACCGCTGGAGCCGGGCGTGCTCCGTGAGCCAGAAGTAGACGACCGTGAGGAGAGTCAGGACGGTCGTGAGCGCCTCCGCGAGGGTCAGCCCGACCTGGACGACCTGGCCGGTGCTCGGCGTCGGGTCCGGCGGCTTGATCGTCCGGGCGGCTGCGTCGATCAGGCTCTCGACCGTCCGTGACAGGCCGGGTGGGCGGATCGTCGCGGCCCAGTCCCGGGCCCGCTCGAAGAACGGCGGCAGGGAGGCGATCGAGCGATCGAACTGGGCGAGCGCCGCAGGCACCACAACGAGCGCCATTCCGACGACGATCGCGAGGAAGATCCCGTAGACGAGCAGGATCGTCGGGCCCCGCCCGATCGGCAGGTGGCCCCGAAGCCACGCGACGAACGGCTGGAGCCCGGCCGTCAGGATCATGGCGATCAGCATCAGGATGAGGACGTTCCGCGCGGCGACACCCACGAGGACGATCGCGCCGACGAACAGGAAGCCGACCGCAAGGCCGGCGCCGCGGGCCACCGAGCGGCCGAAGCCTTCGTCCGTCGTCACGGTGCAGGAGGCGGCGGGGGCGTGGGATCGGGCGGCGGGCCGCCGCCACCGCCGGGACCGCCCCCGGGACCGCCACCGGGACCGGGCGGACCCTTCGGCGGCTCCTTGGGCTTGTCCGGCTTCGGCGGAGCGCAGGCGCCGAGGAGCTGACCGCCCCAGCCCGTCCGGTTCCAGAAGTAGGCCGTCTTCGTGTCGTAGGGACCCGTGACACCGACGCCGCGGCGAGCCCGCGCCAACCAGCCCGCGACGGCCGGATCCCAGGACCGCGGGCCAAGCTCCGCCTTGACCGGATCGACCCGCCAGCCGCCGCACGACCGGGTGTAGAGAAGGCCGGGCGGGTCGACCGCCCGCCGCGCCCCCGGCTCGGTCCCGGCGATGAACCACTCCTGGACCCGGTCGCGTGTCCAGCGGCCAGGCGCGCCGCCGGTCCACGCATCGATCGTCGCCTTGACGACGCCCTTCGGGCGACGGAACGGGGCGATCGGATCCTTGTTCGTGAGGTCGCGCACGAAGGCTCGCCAGAGCGGAGCGGCGGCGGTCAGCGAGGTCGCCGGTTTGGCGGACCTGGGATTGGAGTGGTCGCTGTTGCCCATCCAGATGCCGACCGCGTACGCGGGCGCCTTTGGATCGGCCGGCGGACCGAGATAGCCGTAGGTCGCGAGGTCCCGGGCGTCGTTCGCGGTCCCGGTCTTGACGGCCACGGGCCGATGTTCGCGATGCGGCCCGTTGCGGATCTCGAGCGCCGCCGACCAGATCGGGTTCTGCTTCGGCTGCGTGTTGCCCGCAAGGATGTCGGTCACGAGGTACGCCGCCTGGGGGCTGACGGCGGGGGTGCCGGCCGGCTTGGGGGCCCGGTAGATCGCCTTGCCCGTCGCATCGCGGACCTCGAGGATCATCCGCGGCGGGACGCGGACGCCGCCGTTGGCGAGGGAACCATAGGCCGAGGTCAGGTCGATCGGGCGGACCTCGACCGTCCCGATCGCGCCGGCGAGCCCAGCCTGGAGGAACGCCTTGCGGCCGCCTGTGAAGCGGATCCCGAACTTCTCGGCGCGATCCGCGACCGCCGCGCTGCCGACGCGCTGGAGGGCCCGGATCGCCGGGACATTGAGGGAGTACTGGAGGGCCTTGCGGACGAGCACGGGTCCGCGGTCCTGGCGGTCGGCGTCGCGCGGCGTCCAGTCGGCGCCGAACCGCGTGGCGATGTCGAGGAGCAGGCTGCCCGGCGTCAGCTTGCGGGTGTCGAACGCGCTGGCGTAG
>DASUPH010000103.1:0-7101 GCA_036276275.1 Candidatus Limnocylindrales bacterium | reverse complement strand
CGCGACGTTCGTCGTTCCCGTGTTGGCGAGCGTGTCGAAGTTCTCGGAGTAGGTCGCCGCGGTCAACGAGATCGAGCCGGCGGCGAGGACGGCCGCTGGTGCGGCCATCGGCAACAAACCGGCCACGAGCAGGAGCGCTCCGATGGTGGAGGCAAGGCGGTGGTGGGGACGAGCGTGCTCGGACACGGGTGGGTTCCTCCTCCATCGCGCCAAGTGCCCGGCGCGAGGCCTCAATGGTAAGCCGGTCGACTACCCCTAACCATGCCGGAGGTCACCGGAGCCCACGATCGCCGGGTTGATCACAGGCGCCGTGATCGCGCGATCAACCGTCCGTCAACGAGCCGTCCAGCATCGGAATCCGGACGCCGCGTTCGCGGGCGACCTCGATCGCGCGCTCATAGCCCGCGTCGACGTGACGGACCACGCCCATCCCCGGATCGGTCGTCAGCACCCGGTCCAGCTTCTGGGCGGCGAGATCGGTGCCGTCGGCGACCACGACCATCCCGGCGTGCTGCGAGTAGCCGATCCCGACCCCGCCGCCGTGATGGATCGAGACCCAGGTCGCGCCGGCGGCAGTGTTGACCAGTGCATTGAGGAGCGGCCAGTCGGCGACCGCATCGCTGCCGTCGGCCATCGCCTCCGTCTCGCGGTTCGGTGACGCGACCGACCCGGCGTCCAGGTGGTCGCGGCCGATGACGATCGGCGCCGTCACCTCGCCCGCCGCGACCAGGCGGTTGAACTCCAGGCCGGCCCGCGCCCGCTCGCCGTAGCCCAGCCAGCAGATCCGGGCGGGGAGACCCTGGAACGGGACCTTCTCCCGGGCCAGGGTCAGCCATCGCCGCAACCCCGCGTCATCAGGGAAGAGCTCGAGGATCGCCTGGTCGGTCCGGGCGATGTCCGCGGGGTCGCCGCTCAGGGCGGCCCAGCGGAAGGGTCCCCGTCCCTCGCAGAAGAGCGGTCGGACGAACGCGGGCACGAAGCCCGGATAGTCGAACGCGTTCGCGACGCCGGCCGACTGGGCCTGGGCCCGGAGGTTGTTGCCATAGTCGAAGACGATCGCGCCGGCCTCCCGGAACGAGAGCATCGCCCGGACGTGATCGGCCATCGCGGCCATCGAGCGGCGGACATACTCGTCGGGCTGCGTCCGGCGGAGGATCGCCGCGTCATCGAGCGAGATCTCGGCCGGGACGTAGCCGACGAGCGCGTCATGGGCCGACGTCTGGTCAGTGACGACGTCGAACCGTTCGCCGGCCCTCGCCCAGGCCGGCTCGATCTCGGCGGCATTGCCGATCAGCGCGATCGACTCGGCGCGGCCGGCGGCGGCCGCCTCGCGCGCCCACGCGAGGGCTTCCTCGGGCGAGGCGGTCAGGCGGTCGACGTAGCCGATGTCGAGGCGGCGGCGGGCGCGGGTCTCGTCGACCTCGATGGCAAGGCAGACGCCCTCATTCATCGTCACCGCCAGCGGCTGGGCGCCGCCCATCCCGCCGAGCCCCGCCGTCAGGACGACGCGCCCGGCCAGTGACCCGCCGAAGTGCTGGCGGGCGAGCTCCGCGAAGGTCTCGTACGTGCCCTGAAGGATGCCCTGGGTCCCGATGTAGATCCAGGAGCCGGCCGTCATCTGGCCGTACATCGTCAGCCCCCGCCGCTCGAGGTCGCGGAAGACCTCCCACGTCGCCCACTTGCCGACCAGGTTCGAGTTGGCGATCAGGACCCGTGGCGCCCATTCGTGCGTTCGGAACACGGCGACCGGCTTGCCCGACTGGACGAGCAGCGTCTCGTCATCGGCGAGGGCACGGAGCTCGCGAACGATCGCATCGAACGCCTCCCAGCTGCGGGCGGCGCGGCCCGTCCCGCCGTAGACGACGAGCTGATCCGGGTTCTCCGCAACCTCGGGATCGAGATTGTTCATCAGCATCCGGAGGGCGGCTTCCTGCTGCCACCCGCGACACGTCAGCTCCGTGCCGCGCGGCGCCCGGACGGGTCGCGGACCACTCGTCACGGCGTCATGCGCTGCATGACCGTCAAGCCCATCCGAGCGGGCCCGACAGAGGTGATCGAGACCACAATCGCGCCTCCATCGATCAGGACGTGATACGTGAAAAGGCCACCCGTGCACGAGCCGATGAAGAGGGTCCTCTCGTGGATTTGCGCCTGTGCGTGCCCTGCGACGCCTCCGGCCTGGCGGCAGGCCGCCACGTCGTAGGTGTCTCGCCAATCGCGGAACCATGCCTCGTCCACGATGGGCTCTCGAAGCCGCGCCACATTCACGATCGCGAAGTCCGCGGCATCGGGCGCACTACCGCGGATGCGGTAGAGGCCTGTGGCCACGGCTGCGATTCTCGAGTCGAGCGATGGATCGCCCGCAACTGCAGCCGTGGTCTCGGGGTCGTACGTCAAGTCGAAGGCGTCACTCATGTCCGGCAGGATCTCGAACAGGTCGGGATCGGCCACGGCAGAGCCGGGAAATCCGGACGGCGAGGCCGGTGTGGCGGCCAGGGTCGTCGCGGGAGTCGTCGAGGGGGTCTGGGCAACTGCCGGCGAAACGCTGGGCGACGGTGATGCGCCACACGCGGTGCTGATGGCTGCCGCGACGACGAGGGCCACGACCGGACGGCGCTCCCCGAACCTCAACCCGGTAGCCGTTCCGCGTCGACCTCGGGCCGCGTGAACGCCGACTCGTAGAACTGGAGCGGGTTGCCCTCCGGGTCCCACAGGAAGCAGAACGAGCCGTGGGCCGTGCGGATCACGTCCTCGTGGCGGACGCCCGCGGCGTCGAGCCGGCGGATCGCGAGGGCGAGGTTGTCGACGATCAGCTCAGGAACCACGCCGCCCTGGCGGTAATCCTTCGGCTCGGCCGACGCGTGACCGCCGGCGATCAGCGACAGGCTGGTGCCCTGCGTCGCATCGAAGCGCAGGAACGTCTTCGTCCGGTAGAGCAACCGCAGGCCGATGATGTCGCGATAGAACAACAGCTGATCCTCGGCGTTCTCGACGAAGATCAGCGCACCACGGACCTTGCTGACGTTCCCGAGCGCCTGAATCATCGCCATCGAACCCTCACGCCGGCGGCATCTGTCGTGGCGGACGGTACCACCGCCGCGACCCCGTCGGAGGCGATCAGGCGAGCTCCCGTCTCACGACCGGATAGCGCTCGTCGTCGACCGCCAGATCGAAACCGGCGGCCAGCCAGAACTCGGGTGTCGCGGCGCTCGTGGCGTCGGGCCGGGTGTTCCGCTCCGGGTACGCCTCGACCGCGGCAAAGCCCCGAGCGGCGAGGTCGTCGCAGACGGCCCGGACCAGGGCGAGCGCATGGCCCGCGCCCCGCGCCTCGGCCGTCGTCGCGATGCAGGTGATCACCGCCGGCAGCGGAGCGTCGGGCAGCTGCGGATAGAGCTCGCGCAGCCGCTGGGCCCGCGGGTAGGCCGACAGCGGGCCGAACTGGGCAAAGGCCACCGCGGCCTCGCCGGCGAGCGCGACCTTCGCGTAGCTCCCGAAGACCGCCAGGCCGCGGCCGAGGAGCGTGAGCTTGCGCGGGGCATCGGCGGCGACGGTCGGGCGGGTGGGCGGTGCCGGCGCGAATGGGTTCGCGATGGGACCGTCGTCGTCGTCGGCGAACGGGTTCAACGTTGGGCCGCTCCGCCCCGCCGGCGCGAACGGGTTGACCTGCGGTTCGTCGTCGTCGCGGGCGAAGGGGTTGCCGGCGAGGCTCGGCTTCGGCCTCGGAGTGGCGGCCGGTGGCTCGAGCCACCCGAGCCGGGCGGCTTTCGAGCCGCGCTCGGCGTCCTCCCAGTAGTCGCACGAGCGGTGGTCGAAGCCCGGGTCCGCGCACGGCGGGATCAGGCGGAACGATGCTTCGTCGGTGACATCGACGATGCGGATGGCGGCGGTCATCGGGGCGTGGCTCGGCCGCCGATCGGTGCCGCCGCGGCGCGTCCGGACGCGTCGGCCAGGTCGGCAAGCGCGCCATCGCGGACGAACGCGGTGGCGGCGGCGAGATCCGGCCCCGGCTCCCGATCCGCAAGGAGCGTGGCGATCACCGCCCGGATCCGGCGATGGGCCTCGGCGACACCGGCGCCCGGGGTCGGCGGGATCGCGCCCGGATCGGCGTCCCGGGCGAGGAGCTCGAGCCGGTGGTCGATCGCCTGCGCGGCGACGAGGAGCTCGATGGCGAGGATCCGCTCGACGTGCTCGAGGACCGACCGTGCATGACGGGCCGCGATCGGCCCCATCGACACGTGGTCCTCCTGGTTGGCGCTGGTCGGGACCGAGTCGACGGATGCCGGGTGGGCGAGGACCTTGTTCTCCGAGGCGAGGGCCGCCGCCGTGTACTGGAGGATCATCAGCCCCGAATCGAGGCCGCTGGCAGGGGCCAGGAAGGCCGGCAACCCGCCGCTCAGCCGTTCGTCGAGGAGGAGGGCCGTCCGCCGCTCGCTGATCGCCCCGAGCTCCGCGATCGCGAGCTTCGCGAAGTCGAGGGCGAGAGCCACGGGCTCGCCGTGGAAGTTGCCGCCGCTGATCACCCGGCCACCGCCCGTGGCGAGGGCGTCCTCGGCCGCGACCCCTCCCTCGGGAAAGACGAGCGGGTTGTCGGTCGCGCTGTTCATCTCGATGTCGAGGACGCGGCGGAGGTGGTCGAGTGCGTCGCGGACCGCGCCGTGGACCTGCGGCGCGCAGCGCAGCGAATAGGGATCCTGGACCTTGTGGGCGGCGGCCTTGTGCGACGCCTGGAACCCCGAATCGCGGAGGAGATGGCGGAGCTCGGCGGCGACGGCGATCTGGCCGGGATGCGGTCGGGCGAGCTGATAGGCGGCGGAGAACGCGACGTCCGTCCCGAGGAGTGCCTCGACGCTCATCGCGGCGGCGACGCTCGCCGTCAGCCCGAGGCGATCCGCGTCGACGAGGAGGAGGGCCCCGATCGCCGACATCAGCTGGGTCCCGTTGAGGAGGGCGAGACCCTCCTTCGCCTCGAGCACGAGCGGCTCCAGCCCCAGCTCGCGAAGCGCGACCAGGGCCGGCACGTGCTGGCCCCGCAGCTCCACCTGGCCGCGACCGATCAGCGGCAGGGCGAGATGGGCGAGCGGGGCAAGATCGCCCGACGCCCCGACGGAGCCCTGGGCGGGGACGACGGGATGGACGCCGAGCTCGAGGAAGGCGAGCAGGCGATCGACGAGCAACGGCCTGCAGCCGCTGTGACCGAGGGCCAGAGTGTTCGCCCGAAGGAGGAGCATCGCCCGGACGATCTCCTGGTCGAGTGGCTCGCCGACCCCGGCGGCGTGGCTCATCAGGAGGTTCTCCTGGAGTCGTGGCGCGTCGGCCGGGGCGACGAACCGGTTGGCCAGGTCGCCGAACCCGGTCGTCACGCCGTAGACGACCTCGCCGCTGTCGACGAGTCGTTCGATCAGGTCGCGCGATTCCTGCATCCGCGCCCGGGCCGCGTCGTCGAGCGTCGCCCCCCGCCGGCCGCGGGCAACCGATTCCACGGCGCCGATCGTCAGGTCGGCGCCGGTCAGGACGATCGGGTCGTCGGGGGCGGAGGCCCGCGGTTCGGTCACGATGGGCAGGATAGTCGGATCGTCGGCTACCCTCGGACCCATGCTTGCCTTCATCGACCAGATCGTCATCCCGTTCCTCAACGGCCTGTACGGCGCCGTCGGCTATCTCGGGGTGCTGATCGCGATGGCGATCGAGTCGGCGATGATCCCGCTGCCATCCGAGCTGATCCTGCCGTACGCCGGCTTCCTCGTCTCCGATCCATCCCAGATCGAGCCGCTGACCCGCGGTCCATGGAGCTTCTGGATCGTCGTGATCGCGGCGACGATCGGGAACACGATCGGCTCGCTGGTCGGGTACGCGATCGGGGCGTGGGGCGGTCGGCCGTTCCTGGAGCGCTACGGCAAGTACCTGCTGATCCGTCCGCACGAGATCGAGCTGGCGGAGCACTTCTTCGACAAGTACGGCTCGGCGACCGCCTTCTTCAGCCGCCTCCTCCCGATCGTCCGGACCTTCATCAGCTTCCCGGCCGGTGTCGCCCGGATGCCCATCGGCCGGTTCATCGCCTACTCGACCGCGGGTGCGTTCCTGTGGTCGATCCTCCTCGTCTATGCGGGCACCGTGCTCGGCGCCCGCTGGGAGGACATCCGCCACGCCCTCCAGCCGTTCGACCTGTTGATCGCCGTCGGCGTCGTGGCCCTGGTCGCCGTCTTCATCTGGTGGCGGCTCGGGATGCCCGGTCGGCGGCGGCCCTCCGCGTAGCCGCCGAGCGGCGGAGCCGCCGAGCCTCAGGTCGTCGGTCGCGCGTACAGGAAGTAGGCGGTGACCTCCTCGAAGCCCATCGAGCGGTAGACCGGGACGCCGACGTCGCTGCTCTGGAGGACCGCGATCGTGCCTCCCCAGGCGGAGCGGCCGGCCTCGATCGCCGCCCATGACACGGCCCGGCCGATCCCCCGGCGGCGTGCCCGTTCGATCGTGGCAACCGCGTAGAGGCCGACCGTTGCCTCGGACCGGATCGCAGCACCCGACGAGACGGGCTCGCCGTCGAGGTAGCCGACCGCGACGCGCACGGCCGCATCCGCGACGAGGGTCCGCCCGAAGACCCGGCGGATCACGTCGCTGGACTCGAGCGCCACATGGAAGTCGTCGTGCAGCTCGACGCCGCCCGTCCGGATCACGAGCTCGGGCGGAGGCGGCGGCGGCGGTCGGAGTGGCTCGAGCGCCATCACGGGCAGCAGCAGGGAATGGGCGACCAGCCCCATGTCCTCGACCGCGGCCCGGAGGTCCGGGCCCGCGTCCTCGTGCAGCCGGACAGAGACGGGCAGCCCCCGGGCATCGACCCAGGCGACCGCGGTGGCGACATCCTGCGGCGTCGTCGCGCGGTCGCCGGCGAAGACGCCGTTGAAGTACGGGGCGTCGACCCCGATCGCGACCACCTCGACGGCGCCGAACCGGGCGGTCCCGCCACGCGGGTCGGCGACTCGTTCTCGGGTGAGGTCGAACCGTGCCACCACGTTCGCATCGGCGAGCCGGCGGCGCTCGTCGCGATCCATCAGGGGTCGTCGACCTCAGCCCGCGACCCGAGGGGCGCGTTCGTCCGGGGCACGACCG
>DASUPH010000102.1:0-6588 GCA_036276275.1 Candidatus Limnocylindrales bacterium | reverse complement strand
TCGGACCCGAACGTGACGACGAGCGGGACGATCCGGATCCCCGCCGCGGCCGCGACCGCCGGATCGAGGTCGGACGCCGAGTCGGTGACGAAGGCGATGCGGGCCACGGCTCCCTCCAGTGTGGCGATCCCCGTCGCGATGATACGGGACGGCGATCGCCACCTGACGCGGGAAACTGTCGCTCGATCGCCGCGAGCCGCTACGCTGTCGGGGCATGGATCGTTCGCTCTGGGCCGTGCTGGGCGGCACCTTCACGCTCCGCTTCAGCACCGGCCTCACGGGCACGATGCTGGCCGTCTACCTGGCGAAGCTCCCCGAACACGGCGGGCCGGTGATCGAGCCGACGACCCTTGCCTACCTCCACTCGGCGTTCTACATCAGCGAGCTCACGCTCTCGCCGTTGTTCGGCATCCTCTCGGACCGGTTCGGGCACCACCGGATGATGCTCGTGGGGCCGGTCTTCGGGGCGGTCGCGGTGATCCTGACCGGCCTGACGACCAACCTCTTCGTCCTCGGCGGGACGCGCGTCCTCGAGGGCGCGTCGACCGCCGCCAGCGTCCCCTCGATCCTCGGCTACATCGCCCTGGTCACGGCCGGCAACGAAGTGCTCCGAGGCAAGGCCGCCGCCAGGTTCGAGGGTGCGACGCTCGCCGGAATCGGGGTCGGGCTCGTCGTCGCGCCGCTGTTGTTCGCCGTTCTCGGGCCGATCGCGTTCTTCCTCAATGCCGGGATCTACGCGATCTCGTTCCTGATCTACAAGTACGGCGTCGAGGATCGCCAGGCGACGGAGCGAGCCGACCGGCGGGCCGCGGCCGGCCGAAGCCGGATGGACCTGGGACGCTACGTCACGCTTCTCCGCTCGTCTCATGTCTGGCTGCTGGCCCCGACGTGGATTGCCGTCAACGCCTCGATCGGGCTGTGGTTCAGCCAGGCGATCTTCCAGTTCTCGCAGGCCAACCCCAAGTTTCCGGACCAGCTCCTGCATCGCGGCTTCAAGCCCTTGGAGATCTCCCTGGCGGCGGTCGTCATCGGGATCGTCTTCGGCGCCGGCCTGCTCTTCTGGGGCAACCGCTTCAACCGCTACCGGCGGACCACGATCATCCTGTTCGGGATCCTCGGCGGCGCGGTCATGGCGATCGGCGGCTTCGTGGTCAACCATGCCGACGGGCTGCCGATCGTCCTGCCGATCGCCGCCGGCCTCGCGGCCGCCGTGGGTCTGTTCGTCCTCGCCGGGGCGACGCCGGCCGCGCTCGGGCTGCTGGCCGACATGTCCGAGGCGTTCCCGACCGACCGCGGGGCGATCATGGGCCTGTACAGCGTGTTCCTCGGCATCGGCCAGATCGTCGGCAGCCTGATCGGCGGGTTCGCGGCCGAATGGCGCGGCATCGACGGCCTCCTCGCCGGCACGGTCCTCGTCCTCGCCATCGCCCTGCTGCCGCTGTCGCGGCTCCGCCAGTCGGAGCACCAGCTGGAGCTGGAGCACCCGGAGCTCGCCCCCGAGGACCGGCACAAGGGCGCGAAGCACGGATGACGAGCACCGATCGCGGTCGCCCGCTCGTCCCGATGCCCCTCGCCCGCGGCCGTCGCGGCGCCGTCGTCGCACCCCACCACCTGGCGACGGCGGCCGGTCTCGGGATCCTGCGGGCCGGTGGGCACGCGGTCGACGCGGCGATCGCGACAAATGCCGTCCTCGGCGTCGTCCTGCCGTCCGGCTGCGGCATCGGGGGCGATGCGTTCTGGCTGATCTGGGACGAACCTGCGGGACGGCAGACGGCGCTGAACGGCTCCGGGCGCGCCCCCTCCGCCGCCGACCCGACCGCGCTTCGGGCAACGGGCCTCGCCACGCTCCCGTATCGCGGGCCGCTGTCGATCACGGTCCCCGGCGCCGTCCGCTCCTGGGGCGATGCCCACGCCCGGCACGGCCGCCTCTCGCGGGCGGCCGTCCTCGGGCCGGCGATCGAGCTCGCCCGCGACGGCTTCCCGGCATGGGACGGCTTCATCTCGGCCGTCGAGGGGACGCTGCCGGCCGTCGTCGATGCGATCGGGAGCGGATCGGGCTTCGAGCAGGTCTACCGGCCAGAGGGTCGGCCGTGGCGGCCAGGTGAGCTCGTTCGCCTGCCGGCCCTCGCGGCGACCCTCGAGCGGATTGCGGAGGTCGGCTTCGACGATTTCTACGCCGGCGAGATCGGCGAGCAGCAGGCGCGCGGGCTGGCGGCCGCGGGTTCGGCGATCAGCGCGATCGACCTTCGGGACCACGCTTCGACATGGACGCAGCCGATCGAGACCGCCTATCGCGGGACTCGGGTGACGACCCATCCACCGAACAGCTCGGGCATCGTCGCCCTCGAGCTGCTGAACATCCTCGAGACGTTCGAGCCGCCGGCGGCCGACACCTTCGGTCCGAACGGGGTCGCGGATGCCCGCTGGATCCACCTCGGGATCGAGGCCGCGAAGCTCGCGATGGCCGATCGCGACTTCCACCTGTCCGACCCGGAGTTCGTCGAGGTCCCGGTGGAGATGCTGCTGTCGAAGGCCCATGCGGGTGACCTCGCCCGGCTGATCGATCCGGATCGCGCGGCGATGCCGCCGGCCTCGACGCTGCCGCGTGGCGGGGGGACGATCTACCTGGCGACGGTCGACGGCGACGGCAACGCGGTCAGCCTGATCGAGTCGAACTACATGGGGTTCGGATCGGGCGTGGTCGATCCGGTCACCGGGATCCACTACCAGAACCGGGGCTCGTACTTCAGCCTGGATCCGTCGCATCCGAACGTCCTTGCGCCCGGCAAGCGCACCCTCCACACCCTGCTCCCGGGGATGCTCTTCCGGGCCGGCGAGCGGCAGCCCTGGATCGTGACCGGCGCGATGGGCGGCGACGCCCAGCCGCAGGTCCATGCCCAGGTCGTGTCGGCCCTCGCCGACGGGGACGTCGACATCGCGACGGCGATCGGGGCGCCACGCTGGTTCGTCGACGGCGCGGAGCATTTCGCGCCGCCGGTCAACGTCCGAGCGGAGCGACGATTCCCCGCCGAGGTCCTCCATGCCCTCGAGTCGTTCGGTCATCCGCTCACCCGAACGATCCCGTTCAACGGGGCCCTCGGCCACGCCCACGCGATCGAGCTGGTCGACGGCGGCCCAGCCGAGGATGGCGGTTCGTTGGCAGCGGCGACCGACCCGCGAAGCGCCGGCCTGCCGGCCGTCTGGTGACTCAAGCGGCTCCCCGCGGATCGCCCTATTCAGTGCCGCGAGACGCGTTTCGCGCACATCACTGCGTTCGTCACGCAGGGGCGATCAGGGCAAGGCGAGCCAGAGGACCGGAGCGAGCGCACCTGAGGGTGCGTGAGCGAGGACCGCAGGGCTCAACGCGGCCCTGATCGTTCCTGCGTGACAGCCATTGCCTAGGTCGCTATCCTGCCGGGACCGGTGGCGGGCTGCGCTCACACGACGCCGCCACCGGTATCCCTTTTCCATCCCGGGAGTCGACCGTGACCTCGAACGTCGGCCAGAACTATCCCTACTCGAGCGAGGCGGAGGCGGAGCGCGCGGCCAAGGTCGACGCGCTCGCCCGGGAGCGCGAGGGTCTGGCCGACACCCTGAAGGCCCAGACCACGCCGCTCGACGCCAACGAACGATGGTGGGTCTGGAAGTGTCCGACCCCCGGCTGCCCGGGTCTGCTCCATGCCGCGGGGTATGCGGTCGACCTGCACGCTGTCTTCGTCGTCTGCGACGGGACCTGCGGCAAGACCTTCCTCCGCTAGCCCAGCCGACCCGGCCCGTGGGCGGCGCACCTGACGGATGACGGATGGCTGACGATCGCTCGCCATCGGCCGCGCGGGGGTCGTCGCCGGCACCGCTCATGGACGTCCGGACGGCCCGCCGCCGCCTGTTCGTCGACGGCCTCGGGATCATCGTCGGCGCGGTCGGGTTCGGGTTCGTCTTCGGGCTGGCAGCGCGAACGGCCGGACACTACTCGGCAATCGAGGCGATGGCCATGAGCCTGGTCGCGTTCGGCGGTGCCGCTCAGTTCGCCGCCGTCGGCTACGTCGCGTCCGGAGTCGCGTGGCCGGTGATCGTCGTCTTCACGGGTCTGCTCAATGCCCGGCACATCCTCTACTCGGCGGCACTCGCCCCGTGGTTCCGGGGGCGGTCGTTCCGTGAGCGGGCGTTCGCCGCCCATCTCGTGACGGACGAGTCGTTTGCCCTGGCGATCGCTCACTTCCGGCGGGTCGGCCGGTTCGATCCCGTCGGCTACTGGTACCCGGCGATCGCCACGACCCTCATCCCGTGGAACCTCGCGACGTTCGCCGGGGTGACGATCGGCGACGCGATCGTCGAGCCGCGGCGGCTCGGCATCGACGTCATCTTCCCGGCGGCGATGATCGGCCTGGCGGTCTTCCTCGTCACCGGACGACGCGAGCTCGTCGCGGCCGTCGCGGGGGCGGTCATCGCCGTCCTCGTGTCGCTGGCCGTCTCGCCGACCGTCGGGATCATCGCCGGCGGCGTGGTCGGGCCGGTCGTGGGGCTCATCGTCCCCGCCTCGCGGCCGGCGACCGACCTTCCACTGCTCGAGGACGTCACGCCATGACGACCGACCTCGTCCCGCTCGCGTTCCTGATGTTCCTCGTGACGTATCCGTCTCGGGCGATCGGGCTTCTGGCGCCCGGGATCGAACGGCTGCCGCGGCGGGCGCTGGACTACCTCCAGCTCGTTGGCCCGGCGGTCCTCGCCGCCCTCGCGGCCGTATCGATCATGGTCGCGACGACCGACGACCGACCGGTATTCACGATCGGCCTGCCATGGCTGTCGGTCGCCGCATGTCTCGCCCTTGTCGCGTGGCGGCGGAACCTGTTCATCGGTCTCGCCGCCGCCGTCGCGATCGCGATCGCCGGTCGCGCGGCGGGCCTCGCCTGAGGCCGTCGCCTCAGCGGCGAGCCTCGAGCTCGACCTCGACGAGCAGCGACGGGTCGATCAGGCCGGCGACGCGAACAAGGGTCGAGGCCGGGCGGACCGCGCCGAAGATCTCGCCGTTGACCTCAGCCACCGCGGTCGCGTCCTCTGCCCGGACGACGTACATCCGGGTCCGGACGACGTGTTCGAGCGCGAAACCCGCGTCATCCAAAGCGCGGATCGCGATCGCGAACGCGGCCCGCGCCTGGGCCGCCGCGTCGTCCGGATGGAGCGAGGTCCCGTCCGGGCCGGCATCGGTCGTCCCGGCCACCCAGCACGAATCGCCAACGGCGATCGCCCGGCTGTAGCCGTACCGGGCCTCGTACGGCCCACCCGAGGAAACGCAACGCCGACCCGTCATCGGCCGGCTGACCGCCAGGCGAGGACCTCCGGATCGCGCCCGATTGCGAGCAGCAGGCCGGCGAGAAGCGTCGTCCGGGGCACGATCGAGGCGACCTCGAGGTATTCGGCCGGCGAGTGGTCCATCCCGCCGATCGGGCCGAGGCCGTCGATCGAGGGGACGCCCATCCCCGACGTCGTATTCGCGTCCGACGCGCCGCCGGTCGCCGCGTCGCGGACCTCGAAGCCGAGCCGCCGGGCGATCGCCTGGGCGTGGTCGACGAGTCGCCCCGATCGCTCGAGCTTCTCCATCGGCCACCAGCGAGCCATCGGCTCCAGATGGGCCGTCGTGTCGGGCACGGTCAGGTCGGCGAAGAGCGCGCGGATCTCGGTCTCGGCCGCCTCGAGATCGGCCCGCCGGATGGCTCGAACGTCGACCTCGAGCGAGCAGCGCTCGGCGACGACGTTGGGGCGGGTCCCGCCCGCGATCGCGCCGACGTTGACCGTGACGCCGTCCCAGCGACCGTTCAGGGCGTGGAGCCGGGCGACGAGGTCGGCGGCCGCCAGGATCGCGGAGCGCCCCTTCTCGGGCTCCACGCCGGCGTGGGCGGCCCGGCCGTGAATGGTGACCCGGGCGTCGAGGATCCCCTTCCGTGACGAGACGATGTCGCCGTTGGCCCGGGCGCACTCGAGGACGAGGCAGACGTCGCTGTCGGCGGCGATCTCCTGGATGTGGCGGGTCGAGCTGAGGGAGCCGATCTCCTCGTCGGGGTTCGCGACGTAGGTCAGTCGCTCGAACGGCAGCGGGCCGGCGGCCACTAGCGCCTTGATCGCGTAGAGCCCGGCAAGGAGCCCCGATTTCATGTCGGTGACGCCGGGGCCCGTGGCGATCCCGTCCCGGATCGCGAACGGCCGTTCCGCGGCTGTGCCCGGGTCGAAGACCGTGTCCATGTGGCCGATGAGCAGCAGCCGCGGGCCACCCGTGGCTTCGGTGTCCCCTCGCCACGTCCCGATCACGGTCGCGCCGAGCTGCTCGTCCGGATCCGGGCGCCGCTCGACGCTCGCTCCGAGCCCGGTCATGAAGTCCGCGACGAACGCGCCGATCCGATCGACGCCCTCTGGCGTGTACGAGCCGCAGTCGATGTTGACGAGGCGCTCGAGGTCGGCGAGATAGGACGCCTCGTCGGCGCGGACGGCGGCTTCGAGCGTGGCCAGCTCGGCGTCGGCGACGGCGCCGCCGGTGTCGGTCGTCTCCATCCCGCCAGTCTACGGCCCGCCGGGCCCCGATTGGGCACGCCCGAA
>DASUPH010000101.1:0-3962 GCA_036276275.1 Candidatus Limnocylindrales bacterium | reverse complement strand
CGGCAACGGCTCGGTCGCCCTGGCGTGGACGGCTCCGGCGAGCAATGGCGGCAGCTCGATCAGCTCGTACACCGCGACGGCCAGCCCGGGCGGCGCGACGTGCACGACCGGGACCCTGGGTTGCACGATCAGCGGCCTGACGAACGGAACGAACTACACGTTCACGGTCCGCGCGACGAACGGCGTTGGGGCCGGTCCCGCGTCGGCGAGTGCGAGCGCGACACCGGTCGCGCCGGCAACCCTGCCCGGCGCCCCGACCGGCCTCGTCGCGACCGCCGGCAACGGCTCGGTCGCCCTGGCGTGGACGGCTCCGGCGAGCAACGGCGGCAGCGCGATCACGTCCTACACGGCGACGGCCAGTCCCGGTGGCGCGACCTGCACGACCGGGACCCTGGGCTGCACGATCAGCGGCCTGACCAACGGGACGAGTTACACCTTCACGGTCCGCGCGACGAACGCGGTCGGCACCGGTCCCGCGTCGGCCAGTGCGAGCGCAACTCCGGCGACCGTGCCGGGCGTCCCGCGAAACGTGACGGCGAAGTCGAATGCCACGCGCGGCGTGAACCTGACGTGGGTTGCGCCCGTGTCGAACGGCGGCGCCGCCATCACCGGCTACCGGATCTACCGGTCGACCTCCCCCGGCACGGAGACCTTCCTCGTGGCCGTCGGGAATGTCCTGAGCTACGTGGATACCGCGAACAGCCGGGGCGTCCGCTACTACTACAAGATCACCGCCGTCAACGTCCGGGGCGAGGGACCCCTTTCGAGCGAGGCGAACGCCCGCGCCAAGTAACGCGTCGCCGCGGCCGGAGTGCGCAACAAACGGTGCGTGAAGACACCGTTGAGTTGGAGTGAACCGGCCTGCAACGCCCGGTGTATGACCCTTTGCTATGGTGCGGTCGGGTAGACAGCGATATTGTCTGTCGACCATTGGGGGAGACCCGGATCGGGTGACTGGGCGAGCTCGTTTCTTGCGGGCGTTGTTCGTGTCCGCGCTGGCAGTCATGATCGTCGGCGCCGGGCCCGTGGCGGCACGCCCCCTCGACGCGACGCGCGTCACCCCGAAGGTCGTCCTGATCGTCGGTCCGGCCGGCGGCGCGACCCCCTACTACAAGCGTCTGGCCGACCAGACCGCCGCGGCCGCGGCGAGATTCACGACGAACATCGTCAAGGTGTACTCACCGGACGCGACGTGGCCGGCCGTGAAAACGGCACTCCAGGGCGCGTCGATCGTCGTCTACCTCGGCCATGGCAACGGCTGGCCGAGCATCTATCGCGACCGTCTCTACCCGCCGTCCCAGAACGGCTTCGGGTTGAACCCGCACGCCGGGGCGGCCGACGCCCACCAGTACTTCGGCGAAGAGCAGATCGGCTCTCAGGTCAAGCTGGCTCCGAACGCGGTCGTGGTCTTCAGCCACCTCTGCTACGCGAGCGGCAACAGCGAGCCGGGACTCGCGGAGGGAACCCTCGACCAGGCCCAGCAGCGGGTCGACAACTACGCGGCGGGCTTTTTCCGGGCCGGCGCCGGCGCCGTCATCGCCGATGCTTACCTGGCGCCGACCTACTACGTCACATCGATCCTGCGCGGGCGCTCGAGCATCGACTCGATCTGGCGGGCCGCTCCGAACCGGAACGATCACTTCCTCCGCTTCGACAGCCAGCGGTCGAAGGGCGCGATCGCCCAGATGGACCCGGACGAGGTGGATTCGGGATTCCACCGGTCGATCGTTCTGAAGGCGAGCCTCGCGAGCTCCGTGGTCCTCGCTGGAGCGATGCGCCGACCGGGTGAGGTCACGCCGTTCGTGGAGCCGAGCCTCTCCGGACTCGGGATCACGTTCGGCGCCCCGGACTTGACCAGTCCGCCGACCGCCGGAACGAAGACGACCCTCGTGCTGCCGCTCGCGCGCGACGCCGCGGCGACGCTGCCGAAGGTGCTGATGGTCGGAACCCGCTGGGACTCCCTCGAGCCGAGCGCGGCGATCGGGACGGGCGCTGGTGGAACCGTGGCTCCGGGAACGGCACCTGAGGGCGATACCGATCCAGGCACGACGGCGACGACCGACGCTGCCGGAATCGACCTCGTCGTCCCCGAGCGGACGGGCGAGATCGTCGCACCCGTGAAGGCGAAGCGCCTGGCCGCAGGCGGACTGGCGGTCCCTCTGACCGTGCCGTCGAGCCCGGGCCTCTATCGCCTCGTCGCGACGATCCACGACGCGGACGGCGTCGCCTTCGATGCCGCCACGCAGGCACTCGTGCCGGCGCTCGTCGTTCGCGTCATCGGCGGCGAGACGGCGGCCTACGACATGGCCCCGACGGCGACGGCAAAGGCCGGTGGGCCGTTCGCCCTGCAGATCCGGGTGACGAACCTCGGTCGCTCGGCATGGGGCCACGCCACCGCGGTTCACATCGTCGGCCAGGCGGAGACGGAACCCGCCAGCCGAGCCACCCTCGTCGCCCGCTGGGTGGATCTGGGCGGCGCTGCCGGACCGGCGACCCCGGCCGGCGGTTCCGTGGCGATGACGATCCTCCCAGCCGGCCTCGCTCCGGGTCGTTCGGTCGACATCGATTTCCAGATGGCGGCCCCGGCCGCCGCCGGCGAATACCTCCTCGTCCTCGACGTCGTCGATCCCCGGACGGGATCGCTGGCAGCCTCAGGCGTCCCGCCGGGTATCGTTCGGGTCTCGGTCACGAACTAGTCGCGACCGCTTGGCGAACAGCTGGGCCGAATGAACAGCCGCACCATCGAAGGCTTCCTGCCGAGCACCCACGGTTTCCACTACGCGAACGCGTGGCCGTCCGGCCCGACGGTCCGGTTCGGGCCCCTCGATCCGCGCTGGATCGGCATCGGCGATGCGGCCGACGGCCTGTGCGGGGGCATGGTCTACACGGTTGGCGACCTGTTCCTCGCCGGTGTCGCCATGGGAGCCGACCGCGAACCGCCCGCCAACGGATCGCCCCATTTCCGGGCCATCGTGCGCCGCCAGGTCGAGTCGCTTGCGTTCCTGACCGTGCCGGTCCGCTACTGGCTGCGCTCGGCACTCGGTGGGTCGCTCGGTGGCGACCGTGCCCGCGGCACGCTAGACCGGGAGTGGCCGAAGGCGAAGGCGCTCCTCGACGCCGGCCGGGTGGCAATGATCGGGCTGATCCGGGTGGCGTCGGCCAACCCGATGAGCCTGACGCGTAACCACCAGGTGATGGCCTGGGGCTACGCTGAGGACGGGCGGGGGGTGACCCTCCGCCTGTACGACCCGAACTGGCCCGATCGCGACGACGTCACGATCACGATCCACCTCGACCCGGCCCTCCGCCCGAGCGGTCTCAGCCAATCGACGGGCGAGCCGCTCCTCGGCTGGTTCGTCCTCCCCTACTCGCCCGCCGACCCGCACGCCTGGCGCTGACGCGCTCTCAGACGGGCGGCAGCGCCTGGAGGTCGGTCTGGGCCGCAGCGAAGAGGTCGCCGCGCTCGGCCACGCGATCGACGATCGTCCGGATCGTCCAGGCGTCGGGCCGGAGACCCGGCTCGTCGAGCTCGTCCCAGCTGATCGGTGCGGAGACGGGCGCGCCGGCCGCCGGCCGGACGGCGTAAGGCGCGACGAGGGTCTTGATCGTCGCGTTCTGGGTGTAGTCGAGGCGAGCCTTGCCGCCGCGCGACCCCTTCGCCCATTCCCAGGACACGAGATCCGGCACGGTCGCGCCGATCGCGCGGCTGACCCGTTCGACCCAACCGCTGGTGTCGTGGAAGGTGTAGCGCGGCTCGATCGGGATCCAGACCTGGATGCCGCGCTTGCCCGTGGTCTTCGGGTAGCCCCGAACGCCGAGGTGTCCGAGGGCCGTCCGGTACAGCCGGGCGAGGGTCAGGGTCTCCTCCCACGTCGTCCGGTCGCCCGGATCGATGTCGATGAGGGCGAAGGTCGGCTGCCATGGCTCGGGCAGCCTGCCGGTCCAGGCGTGGATCTCGAAGC
>DASUPH010000100.1:0-2422 GCA_036276275.1 Candidatus Limnocylindrales bacterium | reverse complement strand
GTCACGTCGATGAAGTTCATCGACGGGCTGCCGATGAACCCCGCGACGAACCGGTTCGACGGCTGGTCGTAGAGGACCTGCGGCGTCCCGACCTGCTGGAGCAGCCCCTCGCTCATCACCGCGATCCGGGTGCCCATCGTCATCGCCTCGACCTGGTCGTGGGTGACGTACACGAACGTCGTGCCCATCCGCTGGTGGAGGCGGGCGATCTCGGCCCGGGTCTGGACGCGGAGCTTGGCGTCGAGGTTCGAGAGCGGCTCGTCCATCAGGAACACCGCCGGCTCCCGGACGATCGCCCGGCCGAGGGCGACGCGCTGGCGCTGGCCGCCGGACAGCTCCTTCGGCTTGCGATCGAGGAGCTTCTCGAGGCTGAGGATCGCCGCCGCCTCGTTGACCCGCTTCTCGATGTCCGCCTTGGGCAGCTTCCGCAGCTTCAGGCCGAACGCCATATTGTCGCGGACCGTCATGTGCGGATAGAGGGCGTAGCTCTGGAAGACCATCGCGATGTCGCGATCCTTGGGCGGGACGTCGTTCACGACCCGGTCGCCGATCTTCAGCTGGCCGGACGAGATCTCCTCGAGCCCGGCGATCATCCGGAGGCTGGTCGTCTTGCCGCATCCGGAAGGTCCGACGAGGACCATGAACTCGCCGTCGTTGATGGCGAGTTGGAGATCGTCGACGGCGAGGACATCACCATATTTCTTGGTGACGTGCTCGAAGGTCACGGTCGCCATGTGCGCACCTCAACCCCACCGGGGCATCGCGGGTCCTTGCATCCAGCCGCCGGATGACGTCGTGGACGGACCCCGTACGAGGAGCCGGCTCGGGTTTCGCGATCCTACCACCGCCCGCCCGCCTCGCGAGCGCCCGCCGAGGCTGATTTCATGCCAGATGTTCACCAACCGATCGGCGTCGAGGGTCGATCGACGGAACGCTGAGGGACCGCGGAACGAACGGGTGGTGGGTCAGGCCTCGGCGGAGAGGTCCTTGTCCTCCATCTCCCACGCATGGTCGAGGGTGTGGAAGCCGGAGTGTCGGATGAGGAAGGGGAGCGTCCAGGACCGCATGCGCCGCTCTACCTGCCCAGCGTTATACGCGCGCATCGCCGCGACGTAGGTCTCCCGATGCTGCCGCAGCCCATCCGGGGTCAGCGCCGCTTCCTCCGGGATCCGCAGCCCGACCTGCTTCGCGAAGTCCTCGCTTTCGGTCCGGATCGTGTGGCGGATGATCCGGTTGCGGTCGCGTCCTCCTCCTCGCGGACCCTTGCGCATCTCCGGCGAGACCCGCGCCGCGACGCCGTCGAAAAACGCCCAGCAGGCCTGAAGGATCGTGATCGCGCGCTCGAGCTCCGCCTCGCCCATCGGGCCCTGCTCGGTCGACGAGGGCGCGAACGAGATGCCCCAGAAATCGGTCGAACCTGGGCCGACTCGGTCCTCGACGACCTCGAGAGGCCCGGCTGCGTCGAACTCGCGGGCCATCCCGGCGAGATCCGCGACCGGCCGATAGCGCTCCCGATAGGACTCGAGCGTCTCCAGCGCGAGCTCGGCGGTCTTCGCGCCCCGGCTCCACCCCGGCCAGTCGAGGCTGAAGGCGACGGACCGCTTGTCCTTGGGCCCACGTTCGATGACCGTGCGGACAGGCATGGCTGAGTATTGCATCAGAAGCGACAGGTTCGGACTCCGGCCGCGCGTCGGCACGGGCCGCCTACAATTCCCGCGAGGAGGAGGTCACGATGTCGACGACGCCGGCGATCCACATCTCGCGTGACCGCTTCCATCTCGCATGGGACCCGGCGATCGAGCCGATCGAGACGGTCGAGAGCGGCGCGGTCATCGAGTTCGACCTCCTCGACGCTTCCGGCGGCCAGCTGACCGCGACGTCGACGGTCGAGGACCTCGCCCGGCTCGACTTCGACCGGGTCGACCAGGTCAACGGGCCGATCGCCGTGGTCGGCGCCGAACCCGGTGACACGCTCCAGGTCGACCTGCTCGAGTTCGAGCCGGCCGATTGGGGCTGGACCGCGAGCATCCCCGGGTTCGGACTCCTGGCCGACGACTTTCCGGATCCCGTTCTCCGGATCAGCCGCGTTCCGGGTGTCGGCGGACGGGCCGAGTTCCTGCCGGGCGTCCGCGTCCCGATCGTGCCGTTCTGCGGCGAGATCGGCGTTGCCCCGATCGACGGCCCGCGCTCGACGATCCCGCCGGACCTCCACGGCGGCAACATGGACACCCGTCACCTGACCGCCGGTTCGACCCTGTTCCTGCCGGTGTTCCATGCCGGCGCCCGCCTCTCGATGGGCGACGGCCACGCGGCTCAGGGCGACGGCGAGGTCTGCGGGACGGCGATCGAGACGCCGATGCGGGCGCTCGTCCGGCTCTCCGTGCGCAAGGACCTCCACGTCACGGCACCGGAGTTCCTGACC
>DASUPH010000099.1:0-6175 GCA_036276275.1 Candidatus Limnocylindrales bacterium | reverse complement strand
GATGCCTTCGACGGTTGCCCCCTCGATCGCGGGTCCGGAGGCAATCGTCACGATCAGACCGGCCAGGTCGATCACGTCGACCGTGGCCCGCGCGCCGGCGCTCGTCGCGAGATCGGTCGTGAAGGGCCCGATCGGGAACGGGGAGCTGTCCGGCGGCGAGCTCGGCGACGCGCTCGGAGTCGCGGTCGATGGCGGTGGCACGACGACCGGCGGCTGCTCGAGACGCGACCCGATCACGCCAACCGCCACGATCGCCGCGACGAGGGCGAGGACGGCGAAGACGAGGCCGGGCTGGATCCCGAACGGCCGGCGGCGGCGATCGGCCATCGGGTCGGATCGGAAGACGCGCAGCGGGTCGGGGCGACGCGGGTGCGCCCGGGCGAACAGGCTCGCCGCGTTGATCGGCTGATCCGGTGCCCGGTTCGGGCCGTCCGTCAGCCAGTCGTCGAGCTGGCGATCGAGATCGGTGGACTGCGTCATGCGAGAGACTCCCGGCTTCGATCGCTGCGGATATCGGCCTCGATCGCGGCACGCAGGGCCCGCGCGGCATAGTGGATCCGCGAGCCGGCGGTGCCCACCGGGATCCCGAGGACGTCCGCGATCTCGGCCTGTGACAGGCCCGCGTAGTGCTGGAGGACCAGGACCGATCGCTGCTCGGCGGTCAGGCGACGGAAGCCGCGCTCGAGCTGGTCGCGATCGGCGATGGCGGCGTACTGGTCCGGCGCACGCGACACGTCGGCGTCGTCCGGGAGGAGGGGAGTCGTCGGGTTGCCGCGGCCGGCCTTGCGCGCCTCGGCCGTCGAGGCGCGAACGATCAGGCGGTACGTCCAGGCATCGAACCGGTCGGGGTCGCGCAGCCGCGGCAGCTCGTTCCACACGGTGATCAGGGCCTGCTGGAGGGCGTCCTCGGCGAGGTACTGATCGCGCAGGATCCGGTAGGCGATGCCGTACATCCGGTTGGACGCCTGGCGGGCCAGGGCATCGAATGCATCGGGATCACCATGCGCCGCGCGTTCCACCAGATCTCGTTGCTGCACCCAGTCGTCCTCGTCGCGGCCGCCCCCGGTGGGCGACAACGAGTATGAGCGGGGTCCGGCCGCGGTTCTTCAATCCTGCCCGGCCGGCGCCCCGATGACGATCACGCCCGATGGCTCTTGCGCCACGCTGAACCCCCCGCGGCCGCGAGCCGGGCCCCCGTCAGGCGACCGACGCCGACCTGGCCTGGCTGATGAGGTCGGCGGCCTTGTCGATCGGGATCGCGAAGCCGAGGCCCTCGGCACTCGAGGCGGTCGCGGTGTTGACGCCGATGACCTCACCGGCGGCGTTGAGGAGGGGTCCACCGCTGTTGCCGGGATTGATCGCGGCATCGGTCTGGATCAGCCCTTCGAGCGTGACCGGACGGCCCGTCTGCTCGTCACGGACGGTGATCTGGCGGTCCAGGGCCGACACGATGCCCTTGGTCACGGTCTCGGTGTAGGTCCCGAGCGGGCTGCCGATCGCGATCGCGGTCTGGCCGACGATCACCTTCGACGAGTCGCCGAGCTTGGCCGGGCTCAGTCCCGTGGCCTCGACCTTGACGAGCGCCAGGTCCTGGGTGTCGGACTCGTTCACCACTGAGGCCGGGTACTCTGAACCGTCGGCGAGCGTGATCTTCAGCGAGGTCGCTCCCTCGACGACATGGCGATTGGTCAGGACGAACCCATCGGCCGTCAGGATGATCCCCGAGCCCACGCCGGTCTCGGTGCCGCCGCCGAACTGGCCGCGGCCCTGCTGGGTCGAGATCTGGGAGGTGATCGTGACCACCGAGTCGCGGGCCGCCGCGACGATCCCGGTGATGTCGCCCTGCTCGATCGTCGTCGTTCCGCCCGAGCCCGTCGTCACCGGGTTGGCGTTGGCTGTCGGGACGGGCGTGGCGGGTGTCGAGGCGGCCGATCGCGTCAGCCCGACGAGCGCGAGGGTCGAACCGGACGCGAGCGTTGCCGACAAGAGCGCAGCCGCGAGCACCGTGCCGACGGTTCGCCGGGCCGTCGTCCGGGCGGGCGTCGGGGCCGCAGTTGCTGCGATCTCGCTCCATGAACGGACCGGTTCGCTGGCCGGGCGGACCCATGGCGAAGGCGTGGGGGTCCTGGTCGGGTCGTCGTCGTGGAACATTCCGTCGTCTCCGGTCGGGCGGGCTGAGGTGAATTGACCTCAGTCAAGGCCCGCGGAGTGAGAAGGTCGTGAGAGGCTCAGCCCGGGCGATCACCCGCCGCGAACACGCCGCGCTCGGCCGCCGCCGGCGGCTGGCTCGCGCCGGGCATCCGGACCGTGAACCGCGCTCCGCCTTCCGGCCGGTTCGTGACGGTGATCCGCCCGTCGTGGAGATCGACGATCGACTTGGCGATCGCCAGACCGAGGCCGGTCCCGCCGCCGGCCGAGCCGGGTGCGCGCCAGAACCTCTCGAAGACGCGGGGCATGTCCTCGGGGCGGATCCCGGGCCCGTCGTCCTCGACCTCGGTCACGGCCTCTCGTGCGTCGGTCCGGACTCGAACGCGGACCGAGCCACCGCGCGGGGTATGGCGGACGGCGTTGTCGACGAGGATCACGATGAGCTGCCGAAGGCGGGCCGAATCGCCGCTGACGATCGCCGGCTCGGGATCGAGCGAGAGGTGGACGCCGCGGGCCTCGGCCGTCTTGACCAGCGCGCCGGCACCGTCGGCGGCGACGTCGCCGAGGTCGACCGGCGCCCGGGCGAGGGTGATCGCCCCCGAATCGGATCGGGCGAGCAGCAGGAGATCCTCGACGAGCGTGGTCAGGTAGCCGACCTCCGCGTCGATGTCGTCGAGCGCCTCCGTCGTCGAGGCAGAGGGCGCGCCGCGGTTCCGGCGGAGGTGCTCCACGGAGCTCCGGATCACCGTCAGCGGCGTCCGCAGCTCGTGGCTGGCGTCGGCGGCGAACTCACGCTGCCGACGCAGCGCGGACCGCTGGGAGACGAGCGACTCCCGGATCGGGACGAGCGCCCGACGGGCATAGATCGCCCCGAACCCCAAGGCCACGAGGACGACGATGCCGCCGCCGATCACGAGGACCCGCAGGATCGCATCGAGCGTCTGCTGCTCGGCCGTCCGATCCTGGATGACCTGCACGAACGCATCGCCGAGATTGGTCGTGACCTTCCTGGTCTCCGCGCGGATGGGCAGGGAACCGACCTGGGCGACCCGGATGTCCTGGCCGGTCGTGACTGCCGCCGTGACGGAGTCCATGACGGGCAGGCCCGTCGGCAGACCGGGGCCACGGATCAGGTTGTTCCCCTGGGCGTCCACGAGCATCCCGAAGGTGCCCGACGAGTTGCCGCCGAAGGTGAAGCCGTACTGGGGGCCGCCCGGTCGCGGATGTGGGTTCTCGAGATCCTCGACGATCTGTCCGGTCCGATCGTCGAGCTGCCGGACACCGTTGTCGGCAAGCGTCCTCGCCGCGCTGACGTAGAGGACGATCCCGAGGACGGCGAGGACGATGAGCGTCGTCAGGCCGCTCCACGCGACCAGCCGCCAGCGGACGCCCCGGATCAGGAGGCCGTCCTCCGCGAGGGCTCGCTGATCGACGGGATCGCCCCCGATCGGCTGGATCGTGCCGTCAGGCATCGTTGAGCCGATAGCCGATGCCGCGGACCGTCTCGATCCGGTCGCCCTCGCGCCCGAGCTTGCTTCGCAGGTAGTGGATGTAGGCGTCGACCGCGTTCGGGGTCACGGCGACCCCGAACGGCCAGGCCTGGTCGAGGAGCTGATCGCGGCTGAGCGCCTGACCCGGGTGGCGGAGGAGCGACTCGAGGAGCGAGAACTCGCGAGGGCTCAGATCGACCCGGGCCTCGGCGACGGTGACGGTCCGGTTCGCCTCGTCGAGGACGATCGGGCCCGCGGTCAGCCTGGGCTCGGCCCGCCGGGTCGCGTTGTCGGTGCGCCGGGCAAGGGCCCGGAGACGCGCGGCGAGCTCGTCGTACGCGAACGGTTTGACGACGTAATCGTCTGCGCCGGTGTCGAGACCGGCGACGCGGTCGCCGATCGTGTCGCGGGCGGTGAGCATCAGGATCGCCAGGTCGCGTCGCTCGTGTCGGATCCGGCGGGCGACCTCGAGACCCGAGATGTCGGGCAGTCCGAGATCGAGGACGACGACATCGATCCCGTTCTCGCCGAGAGCGATCTCGAGCCCGGTCTCGCCGTCGGCGGCGACCTCGACGTTGTGGCGGTCCTGCTCGAGGAGCCGCGCCAGCGATCGGCTGAGACGCTCGTCATCCTCGACGAGCAGGATCTTCATCGGGCGTATCCCTCGTCGGGTTCCTGGTTCGGCCGGATCGTGATCTGCTCGGTGCTGGCGATGGTAGCGGGAGGGTTGTCCCGGCCGTGGATCGGAGGAGGAGGGAGACGACCCACGGGCGGGATCGAGATGCACGATCGGCCCGGCCGATGAGAGGGTCATGAGACCCGTTCTCCGTGGCGCGCGCCGTCTCCGTTACGTACGCTTGGTACGAGAGGCTAGCCCAAAGTACGGCTTGGCGACCTGACCGCCCGACCCCTACGCTCCGCCCATCAGCGAGCCGCACTCTACCTCTAGCCACCCCATTGGTGCGGACGCCACGAAACGCGAAGCAACGCGACCACAGAGAGGCAACGACCATATGGGGTCCATGGCCGTCAACGAACTCGGGCCGATGCTGACCGCGACCGAAGTCGCGGAGATGCTTCACCTGCACGTCAATACCGTCAAGCGGCTCGGGGATCGCGGCGAGCTTCCGTTCTATCGTGTCTGCAAGCGCGGCGATCGTCGCTTCCGGCTCGATGATGTGATGAAGTTCCTCGCCCAGAACCGCTGATCCGAGAACCGGGCAACCGGTTCGCCCCCGAATCGATCCCTCATGAGGCGTCCGTCCGACGATGACGGGCGCTTCGTCTTGTCCGCCGCTGACGTTCTGATCAGACGGTCCGCAGCGCCTCGCCGAAGATCTCGACCGCCTCGCTGATCTCGGCCGACGACACGTCGATCGGCGGGATCCAGCGGATGACCTGGTGGGCAAGCCCGCACGACAGGACGAGGAGGCCCAGCTCCGCCGAGCGGGCCACGAGCGCGGTCGCGAGGTCGCCGTCCGGCTCGCCGGTCGCTCGGTCACGAACGAATTCGACGCCGACCATCAGGCCCGGCCCGCGAACGTCGCCGATCCGATCGTCCTCCGCCTTCAGGCGCTCGAGACCCGCCGTCAGGTCCTGGCCGCGCCGCGCGGCGTTGGCGACGAGATCCTCGTCGGCGATCGTCTCGAGGACGGCGATCCCGGCTGCGCATGCGACGGGATTGCCCCCGTACGTGGATCCGTGGGCGCTCCTGCCCCAGCGCTCCTGGAGCTCGCGTCGGGTCGCGATCGCCGACAGCGGCAAGCCGTTCGCAATCGCCTTGGCGACCGCGACGACGTCCGGGACGATCCCCGCGTGCTCGAAGGCCCACATCCGACCTGTGCGGGCGTAGCCGGTCTGGACCTCGTCGACGACCAGGAGGATTCCGTAGGCGTCGCAGAGCGTTCGGAGGCCCTGGAGAAAGGCCGCCGGGGCCGGCGTGTAGCCGCCCTCGCCCTGGACCGGCTCGATGACGATCGCCGCGACCTGCTGCGGCGCGATGATCGTCTCGAAAAGCGATCCCAGGATGCGCAGGCAGTCGGTCGTCGCGCGCTCCTCGTCGCCGTCGAAGTCACGGTAGACCGCCGGGAACGGCGCGAAGTAGACGCCCGGCAGGAGTGGCTCGTAGCCGGTCCGGTAGTTGATGTTCGACGTCGTGATGCTCGTCGCCCCGAACGTCCGGCCGTGGAAGCCGCCACGGAAGGCGACGATCCCCGGCCGGCCCGTGACGCGCCGCGCGAGCTTGAGGGCGCCGTCGATCGCCTCCGAGCCGGAATTCAGGAACATCACGGTGTCGATGGGGTCGGGGAACGTGTGCGCGAGCATCCGGGCGAGCGTCACGACCGGCTCGGAGTAGCCGATCGCCCCGGTCGGGCCGATCAGCCGGTCGGCCTGGGCGTGGATCGCGGCGGTCACCCTGGGGTGGGCGTGGCCGAGGGCGGTGACCGCGATCCCGTTGGCGAAGTCGAGATATGGGGTTCCCGCCGTGTCGTAGAGGCGGTGCCCGACCCCGTGGCTCCAGCTGCGCTCGAAGTAGC
>DASUPH010000098.1:0-5838 GCA_036276275.1 Candidatus Limnocylindrales bacterium | reverse complement strand
GGGTCGCCAGGCGACGGAGGCCGAGGCGCGTCTCGAGCAGCTCCGCCAGATCGACGAGGCCCGCTCGGAGCTGATCGCCCTCGTCACCCACGAGCTGCGGACGCCGTTGGCCGTCGTCCGGGCCTACACCGAGCTCCTCGCCGACGACCCGCCGCTCGAGGGCCGGGAGTCGCGCGACCCCGATCGGCGTGCGCAGCGGAAGGCCTGGCATGACGCCGCGATGGACCAGGTCGAGCGGCTCGATCGCCTCGTGGACTCGATCCTGGCGTCGGTCCGGATCGTCCCGGCGGAGGCCGCCACGGTGACCCCGACCGACGTCGCGGCGGCGATCGCGGAGGTCGTCGCCTCGATCCGTCCGATCGTCCGGCTGCATCACCTCGAGGTCCGGCCCGGTCTCGGCCTGCACGCCCTCGCCGACGCACCCCGCCTCCGCCAGATCCTGGAGCACCTGATCGAGAACGCGGTCAAGTACGCGCCGCCGGAGACGACGATCGCGATCGACCACGCGCTGGTCGAGGGTTTCGTCCGGATCGGCGTCAGCGACCAGGGACCAGGTGTGCCAGCCGAGTGGCGGGAGCGGATCTTCGAACCCTTTGCCCGCCGCGAGACGCACACCGCGCGTGGCTCCGGGATCGGGCTGTACGCGGCCAAGCGCCTCGGCGAGTCGATGGGCGCCCGCCTCTGGGTCGAGCCCGCCGAGCCGACCGGCGCCCGCTTCGTCATCGCCCTGCCCGCCGCCGCCGCCGTGTAACGTGAGGACCTGATGCTCGCTGCCCGCCCGCTCCGAATCCTCGTCGTCGACGACGACCCGGCGATGGTCGGCGCGATCACGGCGCTCGTCGGGACGGAGGGTCACCAGGTCATCACCGCGTACGACGGGCTGACCGCCGTCAAGCGCTTCCGCGAAGAGGCACCGGATCTCGTCCTGCTCGACCTCGCGATGCCCGGGCCCGACGGGTTCACCGTCGCCGGCCAGATCCGGGCGGCCGGATCGGCCCCGATCCTGGTGGTCTCCGGCGAGAGCGCCGAGGAGGCCAAGGTCCGGGCGCTGGGCATCGGCGCCGACGACTATCTCGTGAAGCCGTTCGGCAAGGCGGAGCTGCTCGCCCGGATCGCGGCGGTGATGCGCCGCGTCGACCGTTCGTCCGCCGGGGCGGCGACCGGGCCCGTGACGGCCGGGACGCTCGTCCTCGAGCCGGCCCGTCACGAGGCGCGCGTCGGTGCGACCGCGCTGACGCTGACGCCCACGGAGTTCCGCCTGCTCGAGGCTCTCGTCCGGGCGGCCGGTGACATCGTCCCGCACCACCTCCTGGCGCGAGCCGGCTGGCCGGCGGAGACGGATCCCGACCTGCTCTGGCTCAAGCCCCACCTGGCCCGGTTGCGGGCCAAGGTCGAAGGCGCCGACGGGCCGAAGATCGTCGCAGTGCGCGGAGTGGGCTACCGGATCGAAACGGGCGACTAACGGCTGTCGCGTCGTGATTCGCCCGACTCACTGCGTTCGTCGCGCATGGGTGCGTGAGCGCAAGGCGCCAGCGAGCACCGCAGCGAGCGGGCTTGAAGGCCCGTGAGCGAGGAGCGCAGCCGGCAACGCCGCGATCGCGTGCCCAGGCGCGACAGCCCGAGTCAGGCGTAGGCGAGGGTGTTTGCTCGGTAGCCCGTCACGTCGTGCGCCGAGTCCACGCAGTCGACCCGACAGCCGCGAGCGTCGCGCCCGCCGATCGGGTTGAAGTGGAACCACGCGATGTCATTGTCGGCGATGTCCGACCGGAGGCGGCAGCCACAGGTGGCGCAGGTGACCGGCGCGTCGTGACCGTCACGGACGGCCTCAGGCCGGCGGACCACGGTGTCGGTGGGGTGGATCATCGGGAGCCCTCGGTTGGTCATGGGGTTGGGTGCTGGGGACGCCGACAAGGCGCTCATGGCGCCGTCGAGACCATCGTCATCCCGTGACCGGGTCCCCAACGTCACCGGGAGCGTTGCCCCTCGGTTGCGCTCCGGTTGCGACCCGTCCGGTTGCCCCCCGGGTCTGTATACGGAAGCGCACCACCAATTCGGGGGAGAGCCCGCAGTACGATCGAGTGATGAGTGGTGTACGACTCGGACGATGACCCACGCTCCCTGAGCGGCGACGATCACGGGAACACCATCGCTGTTGGGGAATTCCGTCACGTCCGAATCGCAACGACCGCTGTCCGTCGGGCCGCTCGATCTCGATCGCGTCCGGTCGCCGCGCGTGTTCGCGCTGACGGGCGGCTCGGTGGCGATCGTCGCGGCGAGTCTCGCCGCGATCAACGGCGGCGACGGACGGGGCTGGCTCCTCGCGGCCATCGCGGTCAGTGTCGTCGCCGCCGCGGCCTTCGCCGTTCGGACCCTCACCGTCCGCCACCGTACCGACCAGCTCGGGGCGAACGCGGTCGCGCTCGTGCGCGAGACCTCGTCAGCCTCGATCGTCCTGGCGCCCGATGGACGGGTCCGCTTCGCCAGCGCCACCGCCGCAGAGCTGCTCGGGTACCGCCGCGGCATCCTTGCCGGCGGCAGCCTCCGCGATCTCGTCGCCCAGGCGGATTCGGCCGCCATCCTCGATCTCGTGAACGGACCGCCCGGGACGCGGACGAGCCTCGACTGCCGCTTCCGGATGGGCAATGGGGACTGGCTGTCGGTCGAGCTCGACGTCGCCAATCTCGCGGCCGACCCGGATGTCGCGGGTCTCGTCGTCTCGATCCACGACGTCACGCGCTGGAAGGTCCTCGAGGAGTCCCTGACCCAACTCGCGTTCCACGATTCGCTGACCCACCTGCCGAACCGGGCCCTGTTCATCGATCGTCTCGAGCACGCGCTCGGCCGGCGGCGTCGGCACGCCAGCGGGACCGCCGTCCTCTTCGTCGACCTCGACGACTTCAAGACCGTGAACGATTCCCTGGGACACGTCGAGGCCGACGCCGTGCTGGCGCTCGTCGCCGAGCGGCTGCTCGCGGCCATTCGCCCGGAGGACACCGCCGGCCGTTTGGGCGGCGACGAGTTCGCGATCCTCCTCGACGACGTCGACGAGGAGCACGCGGCGACGGTGGCCGCCCGGGCCCTTGCCGCCCTCGAGCCGCCGTTCGTCCTGGCCCAGCGCCAGATCCGGATCGGCGGGAGCATCGGCATCGCCCACAGCGCGGCCGGCCTGACCCGCTCGACGGACATGCTCCGCGCGGCGGACATCGCGATGTACCACGCCAAGGAGTCCGGCAAGAACCAGTACCGCCTGTTCGATCCGTCGATGCAGGATGCCTCGACCGAACGCCTCTCCCTGGGCGTCGACATGCGTGGCGCCGTCGAACGCGGCGAGTTCATCCTCCACTACCAGCCGATCGTGAACCTGCCCGACGGCGGCGTGGTGGCGATGGAGGCGCTCGTCCGGTGGATGCACCCGGAGCGCGGCCTGATCTCGCCGCTCGAGTTCATCGCGATCGCCGAGAAGACCGGGCTGATGATCCCCCTCGGGGAGTTCGTCGTCCGGGAGGCCTGTCGCCAGGCGCGGGCGTGGCAGCTGGCCCGGCCCGGGCAACCGCCGGTCGTCGTCAACGTCAACCTGTCCGGTGTCCAGCTCCAGCACCCGGGGCTCGTCGCCGCCGTCAGCCTGGCCCTCGAGGACAGCGGGCTCCCGCCGGAGCTGCTGATGCTCGAGATCACCGAGAGCGTGATGGCCCGCGAGACGGAGGCGACGGCTCGCCGGTTGCGCCAGCTGAAGGGTCTCGGCGTCGGCCTGGCGATCGACGACTTCGGGACCGGCTACTCGTCGCTCAGCTACCTGCGCCGCTTCCCGATCCAGGTCGTGAAGATCGACAAGAGCTTTGTCGACGGGATCGAGGCCGACGCGAGCGCGCAGGCCCTGGCCCGCGGCATCGTCCAGCTCGCCCATAGCCTGAAGACGACGACCGTCGCGGAAGGCGTCGAGACCGAGGCCCAGATGAAGCGACTGATCCGGATGGGCTGCGACCGCGCCCAGGGGTTCTTCTTCGCCCGCCCGATGGGTGCCCGTGAGGCCACCGAGTACGTCGTCGGGAGGTCGATCCTCACCCTACTGGTCGGTCACGTCGGGCCGGAGCTGAGCATCATCTCCTCGGTGGTCGAGGACTTCGAGCGCCTGAACCCGGGTCTCCGGGTCGAGGTCGTCGGTGGCGCCACGGACGAGCGGATCCAGGCGGCACTCGACAGCGACGACCCGCCGACCGCGATCACCTCCTTCGAATCGGACACGTTCGCCGGCTCGAAGTGCGTATCGAAGTTGCTCGACCTCGGGCCGTTCATGGCCCGCGACGGGATCCGCGAGGCCGACTTCACCGACGCGACCCTCGCCTACACCGGCGACGAGCGCGGTCGCTGGGCGTTGCCGGTCCTCGCCGACGCGTACGGCCTGCTCTACAACCGGCAGCTCTTCGCCGCCGCGGGACTGAGCGAGCCGCCGCGGACGATCGCCGAGCTGACCGACCTGGCGAAGCGACTCACGGTCCGCAACCCGGACGGCTCGCTGCGGATCGTCGGTTTCGATCCGACGATCGGCTTCTACGAGAACACCCTCGCGACGTTCGGCCACATGTTCGGGGCGGCGTGGCAGACGGACGGGCGGTCGAGCCTCTCGTCCGATCCGGCGTGGGCGAAGCTGCTCCGCTGGCAGAAGGAGCTCGTCGACTGGTATGGCGCCGAGAACCTCGCCGCGTTCCACGAGCAGGTCGGCGACGAATTCTCGACGAACAACGCTTTCCAGGCAGGGTCGCTCGCGATGTGCCTCGACGGGGAGTGGCGGGTCGCCTTCATCGCGATCGAGGCCGAAGAGCTCGACTACGGGACGGCGCCGCTTCCGGTCGACGAGACCCGGCCGGAGCTGTACGGGTCCGGCTACATCAACGGCAGCGTGATCGGGATCCCGCTCAACGCCCGGCATCGCGAAGCGGCCTGGACGCTCGTCAAGTTCCTCGCCACCGACGAGGCGGCGCTGGCCAAGCTGTCGAACGGGCTGCGCAACGTGCCGTCGACGCGGACCTCGCTCCGGTCCGCCGCCCTCGTCCCGGACGATCGGTTTGCCGTGTTCCTCGACATCTTCGGCCACGAGCGATCGGCGTCCGCGCCGATGACGCCGATCGGCTCGGAGTACCAGGTCATGTCCGACGAGCTCGCGGCGAGCTGGCAGGCGGGCCGGGTCGGGGACCTCGAGGGAGCCCTGAAACGCCTCGACCTGGCGATCGGCGACAAGGTTCACGCGGCGTTGCTGGAGCTGGGCGACACGCGAGCCGCCTGACTTCCGGTGCGGCCGCGGGTCGCCCGAGTTTGCCAATTCGGCCTGCATCCACCACGGTTGATGTCATGGCCAAGCAGCAGCCAGCCGCCGCCGCATGGCGATGACCGAGCACGCGATTGTGATCGCCGGAGGAGGTCCGACGGGGCTGATGTTGGCGGGCGAGCTGGCGTTGGCGGGCGTCGACGTCGCGATTGTCGAGCGGCGTGCAAACCAGGATCTCGCCGGCTCACGTGCAGGCGGTTTGCACTCACGCACCATCGAGATCCTCGATCAGCGCGGAATCGCTGATCGGTTCCTGTCGCAGGGGCAACTGGCTCAGGTCGCGGGGTTCGCCGGCGTCCGTCTGGACATCAGCGACTTTCCCACACGGCACAACTACGGGCTCGGGCTGTGGCAGAACCACATCGAGCGCATACTTGCCGGCTGGGTCGGCGAGCTGGCGGTGCCGATCGATCGCGGACGTGAGGTGACGGGTTTCGCGCAGGACGACACCGGCGTCGACGTGGAGCTGTCCGACGGCCCATCGCTGCGGGCGGACTATCTCGTCGGCTGCGACG
>DASUPH010000097.1:0-4193 GCA_036276275.1 Candidatus Limnocylindrales bacterium | reverse complement strand
CCGCCTACATGGCGAAGATGCATGGCGGCGGCACGGATAGCGGGAGCTGATCTCGGGGCGATACGGCCCTGCGACCTCACCGCCCCCCGACGGGCGTGGCCAGCAGCTCCGCCGCGATCCCGTCCGCCCACGAGTCGATCTGTGGCCAGTCCCGGTATTCGCCTTCGGGCACGAAGCGCTTCGCGATGAAGCGTTCGGCAAACCCGAGGTCCGAGTCCTCGATGTTCCGTCGATCGAGCGAGCCTGCGAAGACCCGCTGGTCCACGACGCGGATGCTGCGCCGGATGTCGCCGCTCTCGGCCGGCTCGACCGGCGTCGCGTGCGTCGCCGTCTCCCCGACCGGGCCGCTGCTGAACAGCCAGACAGGGTGGGTCGACAGGACCGACGCATGCCGGTCGACGAACCGGCTGGCCTCCTTGAGCCAGTGTCCCGCGTAGACCGCGCTGCCGATCACGAAGGCGTGGAAGTCGCCTGGCTCGGCTTCCGCGTCGGCAGGCCGCACGACCGCATCGAGTCCGTGCGACCGGAGCCGGGCCGCAATCCGTTCGGCGATGCCCGCGGTCGAACCCAGGCGGCTCGCGTACACGACAAGAACCTTCATCGTTGGTACCTGCTTTCTCGAATACATCGATGGCGGATCGATCTCAAGGCGTCATCCCCTCGGGAGCCCAGCTCGCGACGAACACGGCCCAGAGCAGCGTCACGTCGATCGCGAGCCCGAGGACGAGCCACGGATGGAAGAACAGGGATAGAACGGCGACCGACCCGATGGCGCCGACGGCCACCGCGGCCGGCCAGATCCCGGCCGGCGCGACGCCGAGGGCGGCGACGGCGGCGAGTGCGAAGCCACCGAGGGTCACGGCAATGAGAGCCGTGCCGAGGACTCGCGCCAGGTCGGCATCGACGCCGAGCGGCCCGAGGACCCACGATCGGCCGAGCTGGAACGGCCAGGGCGGCCCATCGGCGGTGGCCGGTGGTCGGGGCGAGACGAAGCCGAAATGGATCGCCCCGTGGGCGAGCAGAAACGCGGCAATGACGAGTCTCGTGATCATGGCGGGCCTCCTAACCTCCGAGAAAGAACAACGCGCTGCGAATGCCGGATCCATCGGTCAGCACATGGGACGCGCTGACCCACCGGAGCGAGCCCGTTCGATACGCCACCCAGCCCCATGAGAGGCCGAGTCCGAGCGACGCCGCGGTGAACGTCACGGCTCCGAGTGACGAGGGGTGGATGACCTGTGGCGCAAAGTGCCAGGCCGCAAAGCCGAAGGCGGGCCAGATCCAGCCCAGCCATGGGTTCCGCGGCCAGAGGGTGATGTAGACGCCGCGCCACAGCAGCTCCTCCAGGATCGTGTTCGCGACGGCCACCCCGGCGATGGTCACGATCATTCCCGCGGTCGCCTCCCCCACCTCGGGCAGGAATCGCGTCGCGATGGCTCCGGCGGCGGGCCAGACGAGCAGTGTGGCGCCGAGCGCCGCCGGCCGGCCCAGCCGAGGACGGCAGTCGCGGAACAGGCCGCGGGTCCGGCTTGGGCCCAGCAGGCCGAGCGACAATCCTCCGCAGGCCGCCCAGTACAGGCCAAAACCTGCGACGTACCCGAGCTGATCGCCGAGACGATCGCGACCGACAGCAAAGGTGGCGAGCATCGCGACCGGCAGCGCGACTGGCAGCGCCAGGGCCACAAGCCGTCGTCCATCGACGTCCGGCAGGTCGAGCCCGCGGACGAGTGCGCCCGACGTTGCCGGCTTCATGCGGATCCGATTTCCGCGATCACGGGACCGTCTGGTGGTCGTCCCGCGTCCGCATCGTCCGAACGATGTCCGACGCCCACTCGATGACTGCACTCCAGGGCCGGAAATCGCCGTCGGGCGCATGGACGACGGCGACGATCGCCTTCTCGCCCAGGCCGAGCCGACGCCGATCGAGCCTGCCCGCAAAGATCCGGTGGTCGATGGCGCGGGTCGTCTCCCTGAGGTGAGCGACGTCCGGCGGCTCCTCCTCCGGCTTCGCCGGATTCCCCAGCGGTCCGCTCGAGAACAGCCAGACGGGCTTCGACGACAACGTCTTCGACTCCCGCTCGATGAACTGCTTTGCCGTGTCCAGCCAGCGCCCGGCGTAGACGCCGCTGCCGAGGACGACGCCGTCGTATCCCTCCAGCGTGTTGACTTCTTCAGGGCATCGGACGTCCGCCTCGATGCCCGCCGTCGAGAGCACGCCGCCGATCGCCTCGGCGATCTCGGTCGTGGCTCCGTGCCGCGATGCGGCGCAGACGAGAACCTTCATCCCGAGGAGCTCCTTTCTCACTTCAGAGTGCGAGCCGCTCTCCGGACAAGAGGAGAGCGGCTCGCGGGAAGGTCAGCCGGCGATCGGCGCGGGCATCGGGCCCGCCACCGTCGGCCGCGAGACCGAGCGCGACCGAAGCGTTCGAAGCGAGAGCCGAAGCACCGACCCGAACCCGAACAGGCTCGCAATCATCGCGACGAGCGCGAGGATCGGGACGAGCGCCATGACCTCGAGCAAGACCACGCCCAGCACGGCGGCCAGGTACGGCCGCTCACGGACGCGCTCCGGTGAGGTCTGGCGCAGCATCCAGTCGCCGATCCAGATGCCACCGACGAGGTAGCTCAGGAAGGCCACGAGTGGCCAGACCTGCAGCAGGATCCCGACGCCCAGGGGCGCCCCGATCACCGTGACGATCAGGAGGATCGCAACGAGCGGGAACGCGAACAGGCCGACGATCCCGACGCCGAGGGTCAGCGCCGGCTCGCGACTGATGAGCGTCTCGGCCTCGCGGACCTGGCGCGAAGCGAGCCCCGCCAGGAGCAGTCCGCCGACGATCATCGCAAGGCCGAACCCGATCCAGATCAGAAACAGCGCTCCGCCGAGGACCGCGCCGATCCCGATCAAGGCAGTCGCGACGTCCGCGACCTCACCCTGGACTACGCCGTCGCCGGTTCGGTGGACGAGCGAATCGATCGTCATGACGTCGCCGACGACGACGCTACCGGCTCCGATCTCGACCGGGCTCCGAACGGCCACGATGGTCTCAGCGCGGGCTCCGAGCAGGTTCGCGGCGCCGTCGATCGCGACGATCGTGTTCACCTCGCCCTGGATCGTGGCGGTGCCGTTGACCACGAAGACGACGTCGGCATGCTCGCCGGCGGGGACCGTGACATCCCCCTGGGTCGACATGATCACGCGACCGGTGTGCGGGAACGGGTCGGCGGCGAGGACGGCGGGTACGAACAGCAGGAACCCGATCAGGATGGCTCCCGCGATGGATGCGAGTCGCTTCATGGAAATCACCTCATGCGTGCGAGGCCGTCGTGCGGCGTGGCTCGCCGGCTACGGCCGAAGTCCAAGCTCCACCTTCGGGGCGGACGCGCCGCAAGAGAATCGAAGCGCGGAAGGTCGGCGCGCGGAAGGGCCATGGGGCCCGATACGCAACGGGCCAGCTGTCCCGAAAGGACGCAGCTCGGCGCGGCGGCTGGAGCGAGGCGCGAACCCGAGGTCCGGTCGGCCTACTCGATACCCAGATCGGCGAGGTGGTTGCTCCGTTCGAACCGGTCGAGGAGCCCCTCCGGGGCGCGCGCCAGCGTCCGGGTCAGAGACCGGGTGAGGACCTGCAGCGCGGCATCGGTCGCCTCCTGCAAGGGGATCGCGATTGCGCCACGAATCCATTCCCGATCCTCGAGTCGGGGCAGGTCTCGAGGCCCGAATTCGAGCGCCTCGACCACCGACTCGTAGAGGGCGCGCGCAACCTTGTCGCGGGCATAGTCGCACGCGACGTGGCCCGCGATCACGCGGCAATGATCCCGCTCCGGCCTCGCGATCATCTGAGCCTCCTCGTCACGTGCGGTTCTCGTTGATCGTTCGCTTACGACTCGCCCCGCTCCGCCATCGATCGCACGAGGTCCGTGACCGACAGGACGCCGATCGGCGTCTCTCCGTCGGCGTCGATCACGACCACGCGGTGGATGCGGAGCCGCTCCATCAGCTGGGCGGCTTCATCCACGGGGGTGTCCCAGGTGACGGTCACGGCCGGGTGGGTCATCAGATCGCCAACGGTGAGCGCCGGCCAGGCGTCCCACAGGGCTTCGGTCGTTCGGGCGTGGAGGAGATCCGTGTGGCTGATGACGCCGACCAGGCATCCCTCCCCGTCGACGACAGGCAATCCGCTCACTCGATAGAA
>DASUPH010000096.1:0-5238 GCA_036276275.1 Candidatus Limnocylindrales bacterium | reverse complement strand
GAGGTGGCGCCCGAGGCAGATGTGGAGGCGACGGCTCCGGCGAGCGAAGCCGCCACGGAAGGCGCCGCCCAGGCCGAGCCCGAACCGGAGCCCGAGCCGGAGCCCGAACCCGAAGCCGAACAGGAGCCGGAACCCGAGCCGGAGCCGGGGACCGAACCGGAGCCGGGAACCGAACCGGCCGGCCTCGGGATCGCCCTCGGGGGGGCTGCCGAGGCGGCCCTCTTCGCCGGCGACCTCGAGGCCGCCCAGGAGGGCCTGCTGGCCGCCGCCCGGGCCCATCGCCGGGCCGGCCGGCTGGTCGCCGCCGTCGACGCCTGCTACCTCGCGATCTCGATCGCTCCCGCCGACCCGGACATCCACCTGCTCCTCGCCGAGATCTATCTCGATCGCGGCTGGCGGAGCCAGGCCGCCGACAAGCTCCTGCTCCTTGGTCGGCTCGCCGACCTCGAGGCCGATGCCGCCGTCCGCGAGCGGATCTGCGAGCTCGTCGGCGCCCGACTGGCGGACGAGCCGCGGTTAGCGGAGCTGTGCGCCTGATCAGCCTCCCGGGCGGCCGGGATCGAGCGTGGCGACCCCGTCGGCCGGCGGGCCCGATGTAGACTGAACGAACGATGCCGGAGCTTCTCAGGTCGATCGTCGACCAGATCGACCTGACCTCGCTGGTCGACATCGGGATCACGGCGCTTCTCATCTACTGGCTGTTCAGCCTGATCCGGGGGACCCGCGCCGTCAGCCTCGTCATCGGCGTCAGCGTCCTGTTCGCGGTGTACGCGGCGGCCCGGGCCTTCGACCTGCGGCTCCTCACCCAGATTCTCCAGACCCTCGCCGTGGTCGGCTTGTTCGCCCTCGTGGTCGTCTTCCAGCCGGAGCTGCGTCGGGCGCTCGAGCGGATCGGTCGGGTGGGATCGTTCAACTGGCTCCTGTCGCCGACCGAGCAGCGGACGGTGGAGCGGGTCGCGGCCGAGGTCGCCCGCGCCGCCGCGCTCCTGTCCGCCGACGGCCACGGTGCCCTGATCGTCCTCGAGCGGGACACCGGTCTCGAGGAAGTGGCCGAGACCGGGGTGATGCTGCACGCGGACATCAGCGCCGACCTCCTCCGGACGATCTTCGCCCCGAGGACGCCCCTCCACGATGGCGCCGTCATCGTGCGTGACGAGACGATCCTGGCCGCCGGCGCGCTCCTGCCCCTCGCCGAGATGACTGTCCATACCGAGCGGTTCGGCACGCGCCACCGGGCCGCCCTCGGGATCACCGAGCAGACCGATGCCCTCGTCGTGGTCGTGTCCGAGGAGAACCGCCAGATCAGCCTGGTGGAACGGGCCCGGATCGTCCGCAACCTGAACGAGATGCAGCTGGCCCGATCGATCCGGACGCTGCTCGGGCCGACGGAGGCGCGCGGCCGGCTCGGCGGCCGGCTCCGACCGATCGGAGAGACCGGCGGGCGGGCACCCCGGCTCTCCGATCTGGGACGCCTCGTGGGACGCAGCCGGCCCAACCGGCCGCCGTCGCCGCCGGATGCCGACGACGAGCCGGCGGCCGCCCGGGCGCCTCGATGAGCCGTTTCCTTCGGGTGATCACGTACAACTGGCCCCTCAAGCTCGCGGCGATCGCCCTGGCGACCCTGCTGTACGCCGGGCTGGTCGTTTCGCAGTCGTCGTTCGAGTTCCCGGGCCCCGTCCAGATCAAGACGGTCAACCAGCCGACGGATGCGGTCGTCCTCGGCAACCTTCCGCCCGTGACCCGGATCCGCTACGTCGTCAGCGGCGACGTCGGATCGCCACCCACGACGGACAGCTTCCTCGCGACGATCGATCTCAAGGGCGTCAATCCCCAGGCGGGTTCGACGTACGTCACGATCGACGTCGTGTCCGTGGACCGCCGGTTCCTTGTCGTCGACTACGAGCCCCGCGGCGTCAATGTCCAGCTCGACCCGTTCACGTCGAAGTCGGTCGCGGTCCAGGTCAACATGGGCGACACCCCGCCGAATCTCGACGTCCGTGAGCCGGTGATCGATCCGGCGACGGTCACGGTCTCGGGCCCCGCCTCCGTCGTGACCCTCGTCGTCGCCGCCCGGGCCGACGTCGCAATCGATCCGTCGGGGACCCTCGTCGATCGCGACGTCACGCTCATCCCCGTCGACATCCTCGGCAACGCCCTGCGGCCGGTCAGGGTCACCCCGACGACCTCCCGCATCCGGATCCCCGTGTTCACGAACAGCCGCAAGAAATCCCTGGTCGTCAACCCGAACGTGATCGGGACGCCGCCGACGGGCTACGAGATCGCCAGCGTGGTCGCGGAACCCGTGGTGGTCACCGTCGAAGCCAACGGCGACCAGCTGGCGACGCTCGCCCGCGCCGACACGCAGCCGATCCCGATCGGGGCGGTCACCGGGACGCTGGACGTCGATGTCGGCTTCGCCCTGCCCGCCGGCGTCCTGCCCGTCGGCGTCGACACGGTCCACGTCACGGTCACGATCAAGCCCGAGACCGGGACGAAGGCGTTCGAGGCCGGCCTCGTCATGGCCGGCCGCCAGACCGGTCTGAACTACGACCTGTCGACGGGCCAGGTCCTCGTGACGCTGGGCGGGCCGCTGGCGGATCTCGAACGGCTCGACGCGTCGGCATTCACCGTCACTCTCGACGTCCGGGGCCTGACGCCGGGTGTCCACGAGCTGGAGCCCGTGCCGAACCTCCAGGCCGGTCTGCGCCTCCTGGCCGTCGCGCCCGCGAAGGTGACCGTGACCGTCACTCCTGTCGGGAGCCCGACGCCAGCCCCATCTGGGTCGTAGCGGTGCCGCGTCTGTTCGGGACCGACGGCATCCGTGGCGTCGCCAACGTCGAGCTCAAGCCGACCCTCGCCTACGCGCTCGGCCGGGCGACGGCCCACCAGCTCGTCGGCCGCGGCGGCTCCCTGGTCGTGGGCCAGGACACCCGCCGCTCCGGCGACATGTTCGTGGCCGCGATCGCGGCGGGGGCCACGAGCCTCGGCGCCGACGTCCGGATCGCCGGCTGCGTCCCCACCCCGGCCCTCGCGTTCCTCGCCGGCACCGGCGACTTCGCGGCGGGGATCATGGTGTCCGCGTCCCACAACCCGGCGGACGACAATGGCCTGAAGGTCCTCGACCGGCACGGCCTGAAGCTCGACGACGGCATCGAGGACCAGATCGAGCAGCTGATCTGGCGGACCGAGGAGCTGGGTTCCGTCGGCAACGCCGAGATCGGCCGCTCCGTGGTCGATCCGACGCTGCTCGAGCGCTACCGCGCCCACCGCCTCGAGCTGGCGGCCGGCGTCGATGCGGGCGGGTTGCGGATCATCCTCGACTGCGCGAACGGCTCCGGCGGCGTCGTCGGCCCGGACATCCTGCGGGCCACCGGGGCGACGGTCGAGGTGATCCACAACGAGCCGGATGGGATCAACATCAACGTCGGTTCCGGGGCGACGTCACCGGGCTCGCTGGCGGCGGCGGTCCGGGAGCGTGGCGCCGACGTCGGCTTCGCCCTCGACGGCGATGCCGACCGGCTGATCGCGGTCGACGCGTCCGGGACGATCGTCGACGGCGACCAGGTTCTCGGGATCCTTGCCCTCGACCGCCTCGACCGGGGTGTCCTGCCTGAGGGCGCCCTGGTGGTCTCGGTGCTCTCCAACGGTGGGCTCCAGGCCGCGATCGAGGCGGCCGGAGGCCATGTCATCCGGACGCCCGTCGGCGACAAGTACATCCTCGAGGGCATGCAGGTCTCGGGGGCGGGTCTCGGCGGTGAGAAGAGCGGCCATGTGATCGTTCTCGAGCACACCACGTCGGGCGACGGGATCGTGACCGCCCTCGAGGTCCTCCGGGTGATGGGCCGGGCCGGCCAGCCGCTCCACGAGATGGCCGCCCGGATCCCGATGCTGCCCCAGCAGCAGCGTGCCGTGAAAGCCCGCCACAAGGACCAGTGGGAGGGCGATCCGGCGATCCAGCGGGCGATCCAGGATGCCGAGCGGCAGCTCGGTGAGGGCGGCCGGGTCCTCGTCCGGCCGTCCGGAACCGAGCCGGCCCTGCGGGTCATGGTCGAAGGTCCCGATGCCGCCCTCGTCGACGCCCTGGCCGACGCGATCGCGAGTCTCGCGGGAGAGCGTCTAAACTGACGGCTCGGCTGCCGGGCGGCGCCCGAGTGACGAGAACCCAGCGGTCGCTGCCGCGGGATGCGGAGGAGGACCTACGGGATGTGCGGCATCGTCGGGTACACCGGTCCGCGCGAGGCCGGGCCGATCCTGATCGAGGGTCTCCGCCGTCTCGAATATCGCGGCTACGACTCGGCCGGGATCGCCCTCGTCGACGAGGACGGCGACCTCTTCGTCGAGAAGAAGGCCGGCAAGCTCTCGAATCTCCAGACGGCGATCGCGGACCGCACGCCGCATGCCGCGATCGGCCTCGCCCATACCCGCTGGGCGACGCATGGCCGACCGAACGACCTGAACGCCCACCCCCACCAGGACTGCACCGGCAACATCACCGTCATCCACAACGGGATCATCGAGAACTTCAGCGAGCTCCGCGATGGGCTCGAGGCGCGCGGCCACACCCTGACCTCCGAGACGGACACCGAGGCGATCGCCCATCTCGTCGAGGAGTCGTACCGCGGCGACCTCGCGGATGCCGTGCGTGCCGCCCTCCGTCAGCTCGAGGGCGCGTACGCGATCGTCGTGATGCATCGGAAGGAGATCAGCCGGCTCGTCGGCGCCCGCCAGGACGTGCCGCTCGTCGTCGGGCGTCATGGCGAGGAGAGCTTCATCGCCAGCGACGTCGCCGCGATCCTCGCCCACACGAACCGGATCATCTTCCTCGAGGAGGGCGACGTCGCCGACGTCCGTCCGACCGGTGTCGTGATCACCGGCGTCGACGGCGTACCGCGCGAGCGGGCCGAGACGATCGTCGACTGGACGCCGGAGGCCGCCGAGAAGGGCGGCTACGACCACTTCATGCTCAAGGAGATCCACGAGCAGCCCGAAGCGCTCCGCCAGTGCATCGCCGGCCGGGCGACGCGCGACGGTCGGATCCGTCTCGAGGAGATCGAGGGGCTGACCGACGCCCTCCGCGCGATCACCCGGATCGAGCTGGTCGCCTGCGGCAGCGCCTACTACGCCGCCCTCGTCGGCGCGGCGGCGATCGAGGAGTGGACCGGCATCCCCGCCCGCGCCACCGTCGGCTCGGAGTTCCGCTACAGCCCGCCGCCGCTCGACGGGACGACCCTGGTCATC